>NZ_AMPR02000112.1:0-120025 GCF_000307735.3 Cupriavidus sp. HPC(L)
CCGGCGGCAAGCTGCATTGGCGCCGTCTGCTGGCCTTCCTCGGGCCCGGCTACCTGGTCGCGGTCGGCTATATGGATCCAGGCAACTGGGCCACCGACCTCGCCGCCGGTTCGGGCTATGGCTACGCGCTGCTGTGGATCGTGCTGATGTCCAGCCTGATCGCGATGCTGCTGCAGACGCTGGCGGCGCGATTGGGCGTGGTATCCGGCATGGACCTGGCGCAGGCCTGCCGGCAGCATTCGAGCAAGCGCTCGGCGCTGGCGCAATGGCTGCTGTGCGAGCTGGCGATCTGCGCGACCGATCTGGCCGAGGTCATCGGCACCGCCATCGCGCTGAATCTGCTGTTCGGCATTCCATTGACCTGGGGCGTGGCGGCGACCGTGCTCGACGTGCTGCTGATCCTGGCGCTGCAGCAGCGCGGCTACCGGCAGCTGGAGGCGGTGGTCATCGCGCTGCTGGCCGTGGTGTTTCTCTGCTTCGCGATCAACCTGGTGCTGGTGCAGCCGCAATGGGGCGAGGTCGCGCGCGGCTTCGTGCCAAGCACGCGCGTGCTGACCGACACCAACATGCTTTACATCGCGATCGGCATCGTCGGCGCGACCGTGATGCCGCACAACCTGTACCTGCATTCGTCGATGGTCGGGCCGCAACGCATCCGTCGCGGCAACGAAAGCCTCGGCACCACGCTTGCCTATTACACGGTCGACATCATGCTGGCACTGGTGATCGCCTTCTTCATCAATGCCGCCATCCTGGTGACCGCGGGCGCGGTGTTCCACACCGGTGGCATGCACGAAGTCAACGACCTGCGCGCCGCCTACCAGCTGCTCGGGCCGCTGACGGGCACCGCGATCGCCAGCGTGCTGTTCGGCGTCGCGCTGCTGGCCTCGGGTCAAAGCTCCGCGGTCACGGCGACGCTCGCCGGGCAGATCGTGATGGAGGGCTTCGTCAAGCTGCGGCTGCCCGCGTGGGCGCGCCGGCTGCTGACGCGCGGCATCGCGGTGGTACCGGCGATGTTCGTCGCGCTCGCCTACGGCGAGGCCGGCATCGGCCAGTTGCTGGTGCTCAGCCAGGTCATCCTGAGCCTGCAATTGCCGTTCGCGGTGGTGCCGCTGATCTGGCTGACCAGCCGCCGTTCGGTGATGGGCGCCTACGTGAACAGGCCGTGGGTCACGGTGCTGGCAGTGATCGCGGTGACGTTGATCATCGGCATGAACGTGACGCTGCTGGCGACGACCGTGTTGCCCTAGCGACAGCCATCGCCAAGGCGGGAGCGCAAGACAACGCGCGTTGCCGACGTCCAAAGGAAAAGAGGCGGCCAGATCGGCCGCCTCGTTCTTCATCGCCCAACATCTCGACGCGCGCAGCGCTCAGGCCTTGCCCGAGGGAGTCTTGGGCGAGCCCGATGCCGCACCGCCTGCACCGGGTGCGCCCGGCGCGACGGTGTCGGTCGGCAGCTCGGACTCGTCGACGCTGCCCAGATCCGCGCCCGTGACCGGATCGCTGTTGACGTCAGACTCGGTGCGCATCGCCGCCGCTTCCACCGCGCTGGCCTGGGTCGGCTCGAGCTGGACTTCCGGCATGCCGCTGCCGCCATCGACCGCCGGCGGCGGATTCTCGACGAACTCGAACGTCGAATCGGCATTCCACGGGCCGCGCAGCGCGTCGCCCTGCGACATCTTGTAGTAGACGCTGGCGAACTCCGGCATCGGCGGCGCCTTGCCCGGCGGGAAGCTGGGCTGGATGGAGTACAGGGCCTTTTCGAACGACTTCTGGTGCGACACCTCGCGCGTCATCAGGAAGCCCAGGGCTTCCTGCACGCCGGGGTCGTCGGTGACGTTGATCAGCCGCTCGTAAATGATCTTGGCGCGGGCCTCGGCCGCGATATTCGAGCGCAGGTCCGCGGTCGGCTCGCCGATCGTGTCGATATAGGCCGCGGTCCACGGCACGCCGCCCGAGTTCGTCAGCGGCGGGCCGCCGCCATACAGCAGCTGGGTCACGTGGCTGTCATTGCCGGGGCCCGACAGCGAACGATAGAGCTCGGCTTCCTGTTCGACGCCCTCGGCAAGCTGACCCTTGGCCCCCTTGTTCAGCATGGCGACGATCGAGCCGATCACCTCCAGATGGCTCAGTTCCTCGGTTGCGATATCGAGCAGCATGTCCTTGCGGCCGGGATCGTCCTCGGCGAGCGCTTGCGTGAAATAGCGCAGGGCGGCAGCCAGTTCGCCCTGCGGACCGCCGAACTGCTCAAGCAACAGATTGGCCAGGCCCGGATCGGGCCGTGCTACGCGTACGGTGTACTGCAATCGTTTGTTGTGAATGAACATGGGGATCCTCCGATCTCGGTCAACGGACATCAAGCAGGGACTCAAGCGGTACTTCACGCCGCATGGGCGTGGGTTGCGCTGCAATGCCCATGCCCGCAGCGGGGAACGGCGCGGAGAATCGCCGTCGCGGACACGGCCGCCGGAGCCGCGGGGGCGAGACCGGGAAGGGAGGAGGGCGCTTATCGTAGTTGCGGTCCGGTGAAATTCGGCAAACGTGTAAAACTTTCGCCTTCGGCTCTGTGCTGCGCGGGATGTCGCAAGCCGGCAACGCTTGCGGTCAATCTCGGCCGAGTCGCCTCAGCGCGCCGCCTGCGTCACCGGCAGCGCCTTCAGATGGAGATAGAGCGCGGTCAGGTCGGTGTCGCTCATCTTGGCCAGGCTTTCGAACGGCATCACCTTGCTGACCTCGGTGCCGTCCGGCCGCACGCCGGTGCGCATCATCTCGATGAAGCGATCCGGCGTGCGGTAGCGCAGCATCACGGCACCGGGCCGCAGGTCCGCGGCGGCCGGCCAGTCCGGCGGCGCGCCCGGAATCTTGCCCCCAGCCAGATCGGCGCCGTGGCAGCCGATGCAGGCATTGGCGACATAGGCGCCATATGCGGCCGTGGGCGCGGGCTCCAGCGCCGGCGACGGCGGACGGCTGTGGTCGATCTTTGCGGCCGCGTCCTCGATCATGCCGAAGCCGTACAGCACGCGCGCCATCATCGGCAGGCGGATCTCGGTCATGCCGCTGAGCAGCGGCGGCAGGCTGCGCATATAGGCGACCAGCGCCGACAGGTCCTCGTCGCTGAGCTGGTTGTAGTCCTCGCTCGGCATGATCATCAGCGGCCGGCCGGAGGGCGCGACGCCGTGGCGGATCGCCAGCACCCAATCGCGTTCGCGATAACGCGCGACATCCGGATTGCCGGCGGTCACATTGGGCGTGCGCACGAACATGCCACCCGGGTCGTTGATCATCACGCGGCCGCGGCCGTCGGCCCCGTGGCATTCCATGCAGCCGCGCGATTCATACAGATATTTGCCGCGCGCCAGCGCTTGCGCGTCATCGCGGTAAGCGACGGGAACCGCTGGCACATGCACCCGCCGCTGTGCCTTGCGTTCGGCGAGCAGAATGCCGGTCGCCAGCACCAGGCCCGCGACGACCACCAGTCCGGCGATCGTCCAACCCGCAATACGGATCACGCGCTTCATCGTCGCCCCTGTCGATGCGGAAAGGCGATATTGCAGCGATGGCGGTGGTAGCGGTATGTGCGCGAGCGCACCGAGGCGCAATGAGCGTCAGTCGCGGCGGGAGTCGCGGTATGAGAGGCAAAAGCGAAAGCCAGTTGGTTTCCGCGGTAGCGGCCTTGCGGTCATGGCGCAAAGATGGCAGCCCCATGTCCTCAAGGAGAGTTATCAATGTCACCCATTGCCATCCACGCCCAGCGGCCGTTCGACATGCCGCCGGTCCTGCCGCAGGCGAAGTCCCCCGATCAGCGTTACGCAATGTCGCCGCAGGATGCCGCCAATGTGCTGCTGATGAACCTGCTGATCGTCAACCTGACCGCCAACGCATTCGCCCCCCGGGCATCGGCGCCGATCCAGATCAATGCGGTCGTGCTGATCGACAATGCCGGCAAGCTGTCGGCGGCCATCGTGGTGCTGTGGCCGGCGGGGAATCCGGAGCCGCAACCGAAGCAGCGCGACGAACGGCAGAGCGAGCGCGCCAGACAGCAGCGTCATCGGCCCGAATCGTCGCACACCACGCCGCAGCCTCAGCGGCCCGAACCGGCGTACAGCGCGCCCCCGCCGCAGCGATCCGAACCATCGCACAGCGCGCCCCCGCCGCAGCGGCCCGAACCATCGCACAGCGCGCCCCCGCCGCAGCGGCCCGAACCATCGCACAGCGCGCCGCCCCCGCAACGCCCCACCACTCCCGTCAATCCCTACGCGCCCGACGGATGGAGCCATGACCGTCTGCCGCACGAAATCCTCGGGCTGAACGCCGGCGAGACCGATGTCGCGAAGATCGGCAAGGCGTTCCGGGCGGCGTCGCTGAAGGCCCATCCCGACAAGGGTGGCACTCAGGAGGCAATGCAGGCGGTGTCCGCGGCGCGGGACTTCATGCAGGCCCAGGCGGAACAGGCGACCGCAGGCCCGGGTGCCCGCTAAGCGGCTTCTCACCAAGCGGCTTCTCACCAAGCGGCTGCCCACCAAGCGGCTGCCCACCAGGCGGCAGACAGCATAGGCGCCCCGAGGCGCCAACACTGGCCCGTCCAGCGCAACACGCGGACGGGCCAGTCTGTTTCCAGTCTGTTCTCAGTCGACCTGCGCGCCCGATGCCTTGACGATGCGCGCCCACTTGTCGATATCGCCCTTGAGCTGGGTCGCGAACTGCTGCGGCGTGGCCGACAGCGCTTCGGCCCCCTGCGCGCCCAGCTTTTCGCGCAGCGCGGGGTCGGCCAGCGCGGCCTGCATGGTCTGGGCCAGCTTCTGCGTGATCTCCTTCGGCGTCCCCTTGACCGCGAACAGGCCGACCCACAGGTCGCCGCTATAGCCAGGCACCGTCTCGCCGATGGCCGGGATGTCCGGCGCGAACGGCGAGCGCCTGGCCGAGCTGACGCCCAGCGCGCGGACCTTGCCGGCCTTGATATGCGGCAACACGGAGGGCAGGCTGGCGAACGCCATCGGCACCTGATTGCCCAGCACATCGTTCAGCGCCGGTGCGACGCCCTTGTAGGGCACATGCTCGAGCTGGATACCGGCCATGCTGTTCAGCATCTCGCCGAGCAGATGGTTCAGCGTGCCGTTGCCGGCCGACGCAAAGCGATACTGGCCCGGTTTCGCCTTCGCCATCGCGATCAGTTCGGGCAGCGACTTCGCCGGGAAGGCGGGATTGACCACCAGCACGTTGGGCACGGTCGCGACCAGCGCGATCGGCTCGAAGTCCTTGATCGGATCGAATGGAACCTGGCGGTACAGCGACGGATTGATCGCCTGCGTGCTGCTGATCGTCATCAGCAGCGTATAGCCGTTCGGGGTCGCGCGGGCCGCGAACTGCGTGCCGATATTGCCGCCGGCGCCGGGCCGGTTCTCGACGACGACCTGCTGGCCGAGCCGTTGCGACAGATCGGCGGCCACCAGCCGGGCCACGATGTCGTTGGTCCCGCCCGGTGCCTGCGGCACGATCATCTGAATCGGCTTGCTGGGCCAGTTGTCGGTCGGGCTTGCGGCACCGGCCTGCGTGGCGCCGAGCAGTGCCACCGCTGAAACGACGCAGGCCAGGGCCTGGCGAATGCCTTGCATGATGTCTCCTCCTTGTTGACGCGCACCTCGGACGCGCACCTTGGTCGCGCAGCTTGGTCGCGCAGCTTGGTCGCGCAGCTTGGTCGCGATGCGCGAGCGACTTTACCGAAGGAGAACCGCGGCGGGAAATTCAATCTGCGACTACGGGCATAAGCGCCGCTTATCGGCGGCTTGACGCGCGTGTCGGCGGACCTTACTTCTCGAGGAAGGGCAGCGCGTGCGCCAGCAGCACGTCGGGCGCTTCCTCGGCGATATAGTGCCCGCACGGCAACGGGCCGCCGTCGACGTCAGACGCCACGCGCTGCCATTCCCGTAGCGGCTGGAAGCAGCGATGGACCACGCCCTGTTCGCCCCACAGCACCAGCAGCGGCATCGTCAGGCGCTTGCCGGCCTCGCGATCGGCGCGGTCGTGTTCGAGGTCGATGCCGGCGGCAGCGCGATAGTCCTCGCAGACGCCATGCGCGGCGCCCGGCAGCGCGGCACAGCGCTCGTATTCGCGCAGCGCACGCGGATCGAAGGGACTCAGCCCGGCGCTGCGGCCGCCCATCAGGTCGCGGATATAGCGCGACGGATCGGCCTCGATCAGCCGCTCGGGCAGCGGTGCCGGCTGGATCAGGAAGAACCAGTGCCAGTACGCGCGGGCGAAGGCTTCGGTCGTCTGCTCGTACATGGCCAGCGTCGGCGCGATATCGAGCAGCACCATGCGCTCGATCGCGGCGGGGTGGTCCATGCCGAGCCGATGGGCTACCCGCGCGCCGCGGTCGTGCGCCAGCACGCGAAAGCGTTCGAAACCGAGCGACTGCATCACGCGCAGCGCGTCGCGCGCCATCGTGCGCTTGCTGTAGTTGCCGTGGTCCGCGGCACCGGCCGGCTTCGACGAATCGCCATAGCCGCGCAGGTCGCAGGCCACCACGGTGAACCGCTGCGCCAGCGTTGGCGCAACCTTGTGCCAGATCGCATGCGTCTGCGGATGGCCGTGCAGCAGCAACAGCGGCGGCCCGTCACCGCCGACGACGGCATGGATCGTGACCTCGCTGTCGGTCTCGACGTCGATGCTGCGGAATTGCGGGAAAAGGGAAAGGTCCACGGCGCGATCTCCGAACGGGAATCGCGCCATTCTAGTGCGTCGGCGGCGCGGGATTGGGCGCCTGCCAGGCAACACAAGGCTAACTGGCAGGAAAGAACGGCCAAGGGATGGCGCCTGTGCCGCCGAGCCGCCGCCGCCGCGCCCAAGGCGCCGCCCCGACATCAGGCCGCCACCGCCTCCGAATTGAGCAGCCGCAGCGTCTGCGGGTTGGTCAGCGGAATCTCGGCCGCGCGCAGCCGCTTCAGGATGTCAAACAGCAGATCGCTCTTGGTGCCGCCGGCGATGCGCGGGCTGGAGACGAAGCCGGTCACGGTCAGCGTGATGCCGTTCGGCGCGAGCTGGCTGAAGGTCACCGACGGCGCCGGGTGCTCGAGGATCGCCTCGTTGTCGGCGTAGGCTGCGAGCAGCATGTCGCGCACCTCCTCGGGATCGATGTTCAGCGGGAAGGTCAGCGTCAGCGAGGCCACGCCCAGCGTGCTGTTGTTCATCGTCACGTTGCGCACGCTCTGCGAGATCAGCTGCGAATTCGGCACGATCATCGTCGAGCGGTCGCCCAGCTGGATCTCGGTGGCGCGCACGCTGATGCGGCGGATATCGCCCTCGACGCCGCCGATATTGACCATGTCGCCGACCTTGACTGGCCGCTCGGTCAGCAGGATCAGCCCCGAGATGAAGTTCTTGACGATCTCCTGCAGGCCGAAACCGATGCCGACCGACAGCGCGCTGACGATCCAGGCCAGGTTGTCCCAGCGCACGCCCAGCAGCGACAGCGTCATCAGCACCAGCAGCACGTAGCCGATATTGCTGAACAGCGTGACCAGCGAGGCGCGCATGCCGGGCTCCATGCCGGTCTTGGGCAGCAGGTCCGCATCGAGCCAGCGGCGCACCGAACGCAGGATGTAGACGCCCACGCCGGTAGCGATCACCGCGTTCAGGATGCGCTCCGGCATGATGTTCATCGCCCGCAGCCGCTCGCCGCCCAGCACCATCAGCAGGCTGTCGAGCAGGTCCTTGGGCGTGGTGCCGAAGCCCCCGGTCAGCAGCGCAATCACCGCCATCAGCAACAGCAAGCTCGAGCCGAGCCCCGACAGCACGGTCGACACCTGGTCCAGATGGCTGTCGCCGAGCCCGAACAGTTGCTTGATGATCCGGCCGCTCGAATAGTTGACCGAGAACAGGCTTTCGCAGGCATCGCGCGTCAGCTTGGTCAGCAGATAGAGGCTGCACAGCACGATGTCGAACCAGACGATCTCGTAGGTCAGGAAGCGGGCGAACGTGATATAGCCGGTCAGCAGCGCGGCCAGCGTGACGACGATGGTGACGGTCAGCGCGGCCAGCACGATGCCGGTCAGCGTCGAGCCGCTGCCCGGCCGCTCGCCGGCCGCGACCAGCCTCGCACGCACGCGGTTGGCCCGCAGCAGCGCGGCGCCGATCGTCAGCGTGACCACCAGCGAGACCAGGCCGCGTCCGAACAGCGTGACCTGCACGCTGGTGTCGATCGTGCGGTTCAGCTGCTCGATGGTGCCGGCCAGCAACAGCAGGCCCGCCAGCACGATGGGGAAGGGCCGCAGCGCGCGGGCGATGTCGTCGTGCAGCGACGGCAGGCGCCAGGTCGGATGGCGCGTGCACAGCAGCGCGCGGCCCAGGCCGGCGATCAGCGCGCTGGTCATCGTCAGCTTGATCAGCTCGTCGGCCAGATCGCGCATCGGCTCGGACAGCTCGTAGTCGCGGGTGAAGGCAAACAGGACGATGCGCACCGCCAGCGCGGTGGTCAGCACCGTGGCCAGCGCGGTCGACAGCGCCAGCGCGCTGCGCCGCAGCCGGTGCTCCGGCAGCCGGTGCAGGCAAACCCATGCCATGCCGCGCTCGATCAGCCGGCGGCCCAGCGACCAGATCGCGAAGGCCAGCGCCAGCAGCATCACCGTGCCGGTCCGGTGTTCGGCGTCCCAGGCCTGTTTCGCCATCGGCGTGATCAGCGAGCGCAGCGATTCGAAGCGCTGCCGGTCCTGGCGGCTCGGGTCGAATGCCGGCATCCAGAAGTCGCCGCTGAGGATGCTGTTGGAGCGCAGCGCGACCTGGTCCTTCAGATGGCCGCGCTGCAGCTTGGCGATCTGCTCGGCCAGATTGCCCAGGCTTTCCTTGTCCTCTTCGGCCTTCGTCAGTTGCTCGTCGAGCGCCTTGGCGCGCCCGTTCAGCTCGGCGCGCTGACGGGCCACCGCGGGCGCCTCCGATGCGCTGCCATCGGCCGGCGGCGGGCCCAGCAGATCGATCTGTGCCTGTACCTTGGCGCGCTCGGCCACCAGCGTGCCGCTCAGCGTATCGACGTCGGCCAGCAACCGGTGCACGGCGTCGTCGAGCTCGGTCAACTGGTTGCCGCTGGTGTCCCTGGAGGCTTGCTGCTTGATGCGGTCCTGCTCGGTCTGCAGCCGCTTGAGCTCCGCGCTGGCCGCGGCGGCGGAGAACGGGGCCGCAGGCTTGTCTTCGGTCTGGGACGGCTCGTCCGCGCCCAAGGCCGCAGGCGCCGCGGCGGGTAACAAATGCAAAAAGACGATCAGCAGCAGGCTGAGCGCCATTCCGGGAAGTCGACGCATGTAGGGAGCACCTTTGAGCCGGCGCCTGCAGGCGCCGGACGTTGCCGTGGGGTCATCCGATGCGTGCCGGACGTCGCGCCATGCCGCGGGAAGTGGGCACGGCCACGAGCGGGCGTCGCAGCCAACGCGGATGGACGCCGCCGGCACTGGAAAGCCCGGAATTATACATACGTCGTCGAACGCCACCGCAAAAGTGGCTAATTAGCCTCTATCGTGCGGAATGGTGGATGCCGATGTCAGCCGGCAAGCGCCATCGCATTAGCGCCGGAAGCGCTCCACCACCGCCAGCAGACGGTCGCAGGCAGCCGCAACCTGCTTGGGCGGCGCCGTCGCGATGCCGAGCAGCAGGCCGGATCGGGCGCGAGCCGGCGACGCATACCAGACCGACAGCGGCGACGGCGCGATGCCGAACGCCGCCGTTTCCTTCGCGATCGCGACATCGGCGCTGCCATCCGGCAGCGCCAGCAGCACGGCCAGCCCGGTCGGGGCCGCCGCGTCGCCGACGCGCGGCCGCAGATGGGCCAGCAGCCCGTCGCGCTGCGATGCATAGAGCCGCTTGGTGCGCCGCAGATGCCGCAGGTAGTGGCCGTCCTGCATGAACTCGGCGGTGGCGAGCTGGATCGACGACGCCGGAGCGGGCGCCAGACAGGCCGCGATCTCGGCGAAGCGGGACACCAGCGACGGCGGCGCGACGACGAAGCCCAGCCGCAGGGTCGGGCTGATGGTCTTGCTGAACGAGCCGATGTGGATCACGCGTCCGGCGCGGTCCAGCGAGGCGAGGGCAGGCGCCGCGCGGCCCTCGAGCCGCAGTTCGCTGAGGTAGTCGTCCTCGATGACCCAGGCGCCTTGCGCCGCGGCCCAATCGAGCAACTGCAGTCGCCGCGGCAGCGACAGCGTGCCGCCGAGCGGGGCCTGCTGTCCGGGCGTCAGCACCACCACCGCCGCATCCGGCGCGTGCTGGATGCCATAGTCCACATCGATGCCATCGGCATCCACCGGCACCGGTACCAGCGACAGGCCCGCCAGCTCCAGGCCGCGGCGCGTGTACGGAAAGCCCGGGTCCTCCGTCCAGGCCTTGCGCCCGTCCAGGCCGAGCACCCGCAATGCCAGCCCGAGGCCGCCGGCGAATCCGCCGGTGATCAGTACCTGCGAGGGCGAACACTGGATGCCGCGCGCGATGGCCAGGTAGGCGGCGATTTCGCGGCGCAGCGCGGCTTCGCCGCGCGGGTCCGGATAGAGCGCGGCGGCGCCGAGTTCGGCGCGCGCGGCATGGGCGCGCACCCGCGAGAACAGCTTGGCCGGAAGGCTCTGCTGGGCCGGCACGCCCATCTGGAAGATCGCCGGACCGGCCATGAATTCCAGATATCTGTCCATGAACGAGCCGGGATCGGGCCGCTCGTCTGCATCGGGGCGCCGCGCGGGCCGGTCGGCGACCCGGGTGCCGCTGGCGCGCGAGGCGACGACGAGCTGCGCATCGGCCAGCTTCTCGTAGGCCGCCTTGACCGTGCCGCGCGCGACGCCTAGCTGGGTCGCCAGGTCCTGCCATGACGGCAGCCGCGCGCCGGGCGCCAGCACGCCGTGTTCGATGGCGTTGCCGATGCCGTCGCGGATCTGGTCGGCCAGCGGCGTCCTGGCGGACCGGTCGAGGGCGAGATGCAGGGGCTGGGTCATGGCCGGTTGATGGCCCGGTCACGGCTGCGGTGACCGGGCGCGTAGTACATGGAAATCAATCATTCTTGGTTCTTTTATTTGTACCAGCGCGCGACCAGAATGGGAACACTTATCTGGAGAGTGTCCCGTGAATATCCGATCCTTGATTGGCGTCGCCTTTGCCGCGACTTACGCCACTGCCGCTGTTGTCTGGAGCATGTCCGCCTTCGCCCATGGCGCGGGAGAAACCGTCACCGAGAATTTCAACCAGCGGATCCCCAACGTGCCGGGCAAGTCGCTGATTGCCGTGGTGGTCGACTATGCGCCGGGCGCCGCATCGCCCGCGCATCTGCACGCGAACTCGGCGTTCATCTACGCCTACGTCGTGTCGGGGGCGATCGAGTCGCAGGTCAATGACGGCCCGAAGCGCATCTACCGGGCGGGCGAGAGCTTCAGCGAGTCGCCGGGCTCGCGCCACCCGGTCAGCCGCAATGCCAGCGCGACGCAGCCCGCGAGGCTGCTGGCCGTGTTCGTCGTCGACACCAGCGACAAGGTGCTGACCACCCCGATCCATTCCTCTGTCACCAAGGAGTCAAAGCAATGAGCAAGCGTCTCGACTACAACCAGATCGCCCCGGCCGGCATGAAGGCGCTGGGCGGTGCCTACGGCTACGTGATGCAGTCCGATCTGCCGCCGGTGCTGGTCGACCTGGTCTACCTGCGCGTGTCGCAGATCAACAACTGCGCCTACTGCCTCGACATGCATACGCGCGACCTGCTGAAGAAGGGCGTCAAGGTCGAAAAGCTTGCGCTGGTCCAGGCCTGGGCGGAGGCCGGCAATCTGTTCGACGAGCGCGAGCGCGCGGCGCTGGCGTGGGCCGAGTCGGTGACGCGCGTCGCGCAGACCGGCGTGCCGGATGCCGATTACCAGGCCGCCCGCGCGGTGTTCGACGAACGCGAACTGGTCGACCTGACCATCGCGATCGGCGTGATGAACCTGTACAACCGCATGGCGATCAGCTTCCGCAATACGCCGCAGGCCGCGCTGGCGCAGTAAGCGGCTCGTTCAGCCGTTTCCGATCCATCTCCGAGGAGTACCGCCGTGGCGACCGACAACATCGCGGGCATCGCGATTCCCGACAGCAAGCTCGCCCGCGAGGCGACCGAACTGATCCGCGATACCGAGAGCGACCTGCTGTTTCACCACTCCGTTCGCGTCTATTTGTGGGGCAGCCTGCTGGGACGCCGGCGGCAGTTCCGTTTCGATCCGGAACTGCTCTACGTCGCGGCGTTGTTCCACGATATCGGCCTGACTTCCCGCTATCGCGAGAGCCAGCTGCGTTTCGAAGTCGACGGCGCCAATGCCGCGCGCGACTTCCTGCGCAGCCACGGCATCGCCGAGAGCGAGATCGCGACGGTGTGGGCGGCCATCGCCCTGCATACGACGCCGGGTATTCCGGAACACATGCATCCCGAGATCGCGCTGCTCCAGGCCGGAGCGGGAATGGACGTGGCAGGGCGGGGCTTCGAGCATTTCGGCGACGACGAGCGCGCAGCGGTGATCGCGGCCCATCCGCGCGGTCACGGCTTCAAGCACGGCATCATCGACGCCTTTTATGAAGGCATGAAGCACCGGCCCGATACCACGTTCGGCACCTTCAACGACGACGTGCTCGCGTTCAAGGATCCAGGTTTCCGGCGCGGCAACATCTGCAGCATCATTCTCGGCTCGCGCTGGCCGGATTGAGTCCGGGGCTCACAACTGCGACGGGGCTCGTTCAGGCTTGCTGGCTGCGAGGCTTCAGCCGTTGGACCCCCTCGAACACCAGCATGCCGGCCGCCATCGCGCCGACGAAGCCGGCTGCCTTCGGATAGCCGGCTCCGAGCGCCACCAGGGCGGGGCCCGGGCAGAATCCGGCCAATCCCCAGCCGATGCCGAATGCCGCGCTGCCCAGCACCAGGCGCAACGTGACGCCGGTCGCGGCGGGAAGCTGCATCGGCCGGCCCAGCAGCGAGCGCTGGCGCCGATTCGCGAGGAAGAACGCCGGTGCCGCGACGGCAATCGCGCCGATCATCACGAAGGCGAGCGAAGGATCCCATGCGCCGGCCATGTCGAGGAAGCCCAGTACCTTGGCCGGGTTCGCCATGCCGGACACCATCAGGCCGATGCCGAACAACAGTCCGGCGACCAATGCGGCAATCGCGGTCATGTCAGCCGCCCACCAGATGACGTTGCACGAAGACGGTCAGCAGCCCCGTGCCGATGAAGGTCAGCGTGGCGACCAGCGAGCGGACCGAGCCCCGTGAGATGCCGCATACGCCGTGGCCGCTGGTACAACCGCTCGCGTAGCGGGTTCCCAGCCCGACCAGAAAGCCGGCGATCAGTATCTGACCCCAGCCACTGTCGATGTCGGCCGTTGCCGGCATGCCCAGCAGCGCAGCGAGCACAGGGACGCCGATCAGTCCCGCCAGAAAGATCAGGCGCCAGCCCGTGTCCCCGCGCGGCAAACTCAACAGACCGCCCAGGATGCCGCTGATGCCGGCAATCCTGCCGTTGAACAGCACCAGCACGGCGGCCGCCAGTCCGATCAGCAGGCCGCCAAAGAAGGAGAGGCCCGGCGTGAAGTTGGCAACATCGATTTGCATATCCGTTCTCCTGACGCGCTATTCGACCTCGCCGTCGTCGGCGTCGTCGGCCCTGGCGTCCTGCTCGTGGCGCATCGCCGCGGCCGTCAGCGTCGTGGCGACCGCCGGCGCGGCTTCCTTGCGTTCGCTGTAGCGGTCCGTCAGATAGTCCGATCGGTCGCGCGTCAGCAAGGTGAACTTGATCAGTTCCTCCATGACGTCGACCACGCGATCGTAGTACGAGGACGGCTTCATGCGGCCATTCGCATCGAATTCCTGATACGCCTTCGGTACCGACGACTGGTTTGGGATCGTGATCATCCGCATCCAGCGGCCCAGCACGCGCAACGCGTTGACGGCGTTGAAGGACTGCGATCCGCCGCAGACCTGCATCACCGCCAGCGTGCGGCCCTGGGTCGGCCGAATGCCGCCGCTTTCCAGCGGCAGCCAGTCGATCTGGTTCTTGAAGACAGCGGTCAGCGTGCCGTGGCGCTCGGGGCTGCACCAGACCTGTCCCTCGGACCACTCGGACAGCTTGCGCAGCTGCGCGACCTGCGGGTGGTCCGCCGGCACGCTGTCCGCGATCGGCAGTTCGTGCGGATCGAACACGCGCGTTTCCGCGCCGAGGCGCTTGAGGATGCGTTCGGCCTCCAGCGTCAGCAGCCGGCTGTACGAGGTTGCGCGCAGCGAGCCGTAGAGCAGCAGGATGCGCGGCGGGTGGGTGCTGGTCTTCGCCGGCTCCAGCTTGCGCGGGTCGGGAATGTCGAGCAGCGACGGCACGACGTTGGGCAGGTCGGCGCTCATCGGCCGACCCTCCGGCCCTCGGCGTCGATGACCAGCTCACCGTCCTCCTTGGCAAACGGACCTTGCTGCGGCGAGGGCAGGATGTCCAGCACCAGTTCCGACGGCCGGCACAGCCGAACGCCAAGTTCGGTGACCACGAACGGCCGATTGATCAAGATCGGGTTCGCCAGCATCGCGTCGAGCAACTGGTCATCGGTCAGCGACGGATCGTCGAGGCCGAGCTCGGCATAGGGTGTGCCCTTTTCGCGAATGGCTTCGCGTACGCTCAGGCCGGCCTGCCGGATCATGCCTTCGAGTTCGCCGCGCGTGGGCGGCGTCTTCAGGTACTCGATGACCGTCGGCTCGATGCCGGCATTGCGAATCATTGCCAGCGTGTTGCGGGACGTGCCGCAGGCGGGGTTGTGATAGATCGTGACAGCGGACATGGCGTTTATCGGGGGGCGTTTTTCAGGAGGCTTCATACCAACGTTGCGAGCGATTGACCACGCCGACGACCAGCAGCATGATCGGCACCTCGATCAGCACGCCGACCACGGTGGCCAGCGCCGCCCCGGATTCGAAGCCGAACAGGCTGATCGCGGTCGCGACGGCCAGCTCGAAAAAGTTGCTGGCGCCGATCAGGGCGGACGGACCGGCCACGCAATGCGCCACGCCCAGTTTGCGGTTCAGCACATAGGCGAGGCCGGAATTGAATACGACCTGGATCAGGATCGGCACGGCCAGCAACAGGATGATCAACGGCTGTTCGACGATCGCATTGCCCTGGAAGCCGAACAGCAATACCAGCGTCGCCAGCAGCGCGGCGATCGAATACGGGCCGAGCGCGCCGGTCACGCGCCGGTAGGCCGCCTCGCCGCGCGCGAGCAGCAGTCTGCGGATGGCCTGCGCGATCAGCACCGGAATCACGATGTACAGCACCACCGACACGATCAGCGTGTCCCACGGCACCGTGATCGACGACAGCCCGAGCAGCAGCGCAACCACCGGCGCGAACGCCACCACCATGATCGCGTCGTTGACGGCGACCTGCGACAGCGTGAAATACGGATCGCCCTTGCACAGCTGCGACCAGACGAACACCATCGCGGTGCAGGGCGCGGCCGCCAGCAGGATCAGGCCGGCCACATAGCTGTCCAGCTGTTCGGCCGGCAGCCACGGCGCAAACAGATGCCGCACGAAGATCCACGCGAGCAGCGCCATCGAGAACGGCTTGACCAGCCAGTTGACGAACAGCGTCACGCCGATGCCGCGCCAGTGGCCCGCGACCTGTCCCATCGCGCCGAAGTCGATCTTGATCAGCATCGGCACGATCATCACCCAGATCAGCAGCCCGACCGGCAGGTTGACCTGCGCGACTTCCATCGTGCCGATCGCCTGGAACACGCCCGGAAACCACTGGCCCAGCAGGATGCCGGCAACGATGCACAGCGCGACCCAGATCGTCAGATAGCGCTCGAAAAAGCCGATGCCGCCGGCCGGCGACACCGTTCCGGCAGCCTTCGCCGTCTGTTCGGCCGCCGTCATGCCTTCGACTCCACGGCGCGCGGCGACGACACCGATACGGGGGAACAAGCGGGCACGGGGGAGCACGGATTGCCGCCGCAGCAGTTCTCCGTCAGATAGCCGAGCAGCGCGTTCATGGTCTCGTAGCGCGCCATGTAGACGATCGAGCGGCCGTCCTGGCGGCTGCGCAACAAGCCGGCGCGATGCAGCTCCTTCAGGTGGAAGGACAGCGACGAGGCCGGCATTTCCATCCGTTCGGCGATCCGGCCGGCAGGCAGGCCTTCCGGGCCGGCCTGGACGAGCATGCGGAAGACGGCCAGCCGCGCGGAATGGGCGAGGGCGGAGAGCGCTTCGAGGGCGTTTTCAGTTTCCATCGTTCGAATATATTCGAAGCATGGAAACGAAGCAAGCATGCCCATGCAATGGGCGCAACCCACGTCCTCCGGGCCCGGGCCGCTCCTTATTGGTCAGTCCAGCTTGATCCCGGCCCGAACGATGGTGCGTTCGACCCGCTCGCGCTCCTTGTCGAGGTGACTGGCAAAGGCCGCCGGGCCGGCGGCGGCCAGGCGGCTGCCGCGTCGTTCGATGGTCTCTACGTAGCGGGGCGCCCGCGAGCCGCGTTCGACGGCCTTGGCCAGCACCGCGACAATCTCGGGCGACAGGCCGGGCGGTCCGACGACGCCGAGCCACGACGAGGCCACCAGGTTCGGATAGGTCTCCGCGAGCGTTGGCAGATTCGGGAATTGCGGCAGCCGGGACGGTGCCGCGGTGGCCAGCACCTTCAGCTGTCCGGACTGCACCGCCTGCGAGACGGAGCCGAGGCTGTCGATCATGAAATCGACCCGGCCGGCGATCAGGTCGTTGGTCGCCTGCGCGCCGCCGCGATAGGGCACGTGCACGGCGTCGATGCCCGCGGCTACCTTCAGCATCTCGCCGGCGATATGCATCGTGGTGCCGATGCCGGGCGAGCCGAAGCTCAGTTCGCGCGGATGGGCCTTGCCCCAGGCGACCAGGTCCTGGACAGTGCGGAACTTCGACGTGGCCGGCACCAGGAAGACGAAGGGGCTTTCGTTGACCAGGCTGATCAGCGAGAAGCGGGTGTTCGGATCGAAGCCGAGCGACTTCTGCGTCAGCGGATTGACGACCAGCTGGCCCGGCGAGGCCAGCATCAGCGTGTAGCCGTCCGGCCTGGCGCGGCTGAGCTCCGCCGTCGCGATATTGCCGCCGGCGCCGGTGCGGTTGTCGACCACTACCGGCTGGCCGAGCAGCTCGCCCATTTCGGTGGCGATCTGGCGCGCGGTGATATCGGTGACGCCCCCGGCCGCGAAGCCGACGATCATGCGGATCGGCCGGCTGGGAAAGTCCGTCGGCGATGCAGCAGATGCGGGCGACGCGGGCGGCGCGGCCCACAAACCGGCAGCGGCGAACGCAAGCAGCACGCCAGCGAAGCGTTTCATGGTCTGTCTCCTGGATAGTTTTGTGTTCGTGGCAAGTCGCCGCTACCGCATCGAGAACCGCACGTTCTTGACCTGCGTGTTCTCCAGGATCGCGTCGATGCCACGCTCCTTGCCGAGCCCCGATTCCTTGTATCCGCCGAAGGGGGCGTCGACCGTCGCCTTGATCGGATTGTTGATCGCCAGATTGCCGATCTGCAGCGCCTGGCACAGGCGCATGGCGCGGCCTGCATCGCGTGTATAGACCACGCCCGCCAGACCGAAGCGGCTGTCGTTGGCCAGGCGCACCGCCTCCTCTTCATCGCCGAAGCGGATCAACGCCTGCGCGGGCCCGAAGATTTCCTCCTGCGCGATGCGCATGCCGTTGTCCGCCGTGGCAAACAGCATGGGCGCCACGAAATAGCCGTCGCGCAGCTCGGCCCGGTCGCCGAGTTCGGCCATCGCGACGGGCGACGCGCCTTCGTCGCGGCCGATGGCCAGATAGCCGTTGACGCGATCGAACTGCGCGCGGCTGACCAGCGGCCCCATCTCGGTGGCGGGATCGTCCGGCAGGCCGATGCGCACGCCAGCGCAAGCGGCGCGCAGCTTGTCGGCGAAGGCGTCGGCGATGTCATGCTGGACCAGCAGCCGCGTGCAGGCGATGCAGATCTGGCCGGTATTGCGGGTGATGTCCTGCAGTGCGACGCCGACCGCTGCGTCGAGGTCGGCATCGTCGAACACGATCAGCGGCGACTTGCCGCCCAGTTCCAGCGTCACGCGCTTGATCCGTTCGGCGGCGCTGCGGTAGATCGCCTTGCCGGTCGCGGTGCCGCCGGTGAACGAGACCTTCTCGACCAGCGGATGGTCGACCAGCGCCTGCCCGATGGTCGCCCCGGGGCCGTGGACGATGTTGATGACCCCGGGCGGAAAGCCGGCCTCGAGGATGGCTGCGCCGAGCTCCACGGTGGACAGCGGCGTGACCTCCGACGCCTTGATCACCGCCGTGTTGCCGGCCGCCAGCACCGGCATCAGCTTGCTGATGGTCAGCGTCAGCGGATAGTTCCAGGGCAGGATCAGCGCGACCACGCCAAACGGCTCGCGCAGCGTGAAATTGATCACCGAGGTATCGGCAACGTTCAGCGTCTGTCCGCCGATGCCCTGCGATACGCCGGCGACGTAGTCGATGCCGTCCAGCATGGTCAACAGCGACGCGCGCGTCGTGGTGATCGGCCGGCCGACGTTCCACGTTTCCAGCCACGCCAGCTGTTCGCGCCTCTCGTCCAGCGCCTGCGCGAGCTTGCGCAACAGGCGGCTGCGCTCGCGCGCCGAGGTCTTGCGCCAATGGTGGTCGAACGCGTGCCGGGCGGCGCGCACCGCAGCGTCGACGTCCTCGACGCCGGCCTGTGCGACATGCGCCAGCGTGCGGCCGTTCGACGGATTGCCCACGGCAAAGCTGGCGCCGCTGGCGGCTTGCCGTTCGGCGCCGTCGATCAGAAGGGGGTAGATGCCGGTGCGCAGCACGGAGGTCGGTTGCATGGCGAATCTCGATGGATGGAGGCGGGGTTCAGCCGCGCGGCACGTCGGGCTCGCCGCGCATCGCGGCATAGAGCGCGGCGATGTCGTCGTCCGACAGCGGCCGGCCGTTCAGGCGCGCCGATGCGTTGTTGGCCGCCGCGGCATGAACGGCGCCGAGGTCGGCCGGAACGTCGCCGAGCGCATCGAGCGAGCGCGGCAGACCGGCGAGGTCGCGCAGTTCGCACACCTTGTCGATCAGCGCCGTGGCTTGCCGCACGGTGGACACCTGCGGCGCTGCGAGGCCGCAGGTTCGTGCCGCCGCGGCATAGCGATCGGCGATCGCCGCCATGTTGAAACGCATCAGCGGCTCGCAGACCACCGCCAGCACATGCGCATGCGGTGCGTCGACGATCGCCTCGAGCGGCGTGCACAGGCCGTGGATGCCATCGACGCCGCGCAGGCTCATCGCCACGCCGGCGAGATAGCTGGCCAGCAGCATGTCGGCGCGCGCCGACTCGTCGTCTGGACAGGCCAGGACGGCGGGCAGGGCGGAGACGGTCCGGCGCAGCGCGTCGAGCGCCAGCGCTTCGCCAATTGGATGGCTGGCGCAGTTTGTTGCCGCGCCGAGCGCGTGCATCAGTACGTCGAAGCCCGTGCTGGCGGTGACCGCCCGCGGCACGGTCAGCGTCAGCAGCGGGTCCAGCGCAATCCACTGCGGGCGGCAGCGATGGCTTCGCATCACGTGCTTGCGTCCGGCCTCGTCCTTGATCAGCGCCGCGACGGTGCTCTCGCTGCCGGTGCCGGCGGTGGTCGGCACCGCGGCAAACGGCGGCACGGGCCCAGACAGCGCGGCGTCGCCGCGCTGCAGGAGGTCGGCCAGCGGCGCGTCGCTGGCCAGCACGGCGGCGAGTACCTTGCCGACATCGATCACGCTGCCGCCGCCGAGCGCGATCAGCCCATCGCAGTGGTGCGCGCGCCAGCGCTGCGCGGCCGCATGGACATGAGCTGCCGACGGGTTCGCGGCGACATCGTCGTGACATACCGGATCGATGCCGGCCCGGCGCAGATCGTCCGCGACGCGGGTGAGCAGCCCCGTGGCCGCCAGTCCCGCATCGCTGAGCAGCAGCGGGCGGTGCACGCCCTCACGACGGGCCCATTGCGGCAGCCGATCCACGCACCCCGCGCCGAACACCGCCTCGCCGGGCCAGCGCGTGCCGAAGTGTCCTGGCGTCGTGCCGAAGAAGGAGGCGGCGGGCATTGGCATGGCGTCGCGCATCAGATCTTCCGTCCGATGCGTTCCCAGTGCGGCGCGCGCAGCCGGTTCTTGAAGACCTTGCCCATGCTGTCGCGCGGCAACGCGTCGTGGAACTCGACGTGGCGCGGTACCTTGTAGCCGGCCACGCGTTGGCGCAGCCAGCCGCGCACATGGGACGCGTCGATCGTGCTGCCCGGCGCGCGTACCACCGCGGCGGCCACTGCTTCGCCGAATTCGGCATCGGGGACGCCGAACACCGCGCAGTCGGCGACTTGCGGATCGGCGACCAGCGCGTGCTCGATCTCGGCCGGATAGATATTGACTCCACCGGAGATGATCATGTCGCGCTTGCGGTCGGTGATGAACAGATAGCCGTCGGCATCGAGATAGCCGACATCGCCATTGGTGATGTAGCCATCGCGCTCGATCGCGCGGCGCTGGGCCTCGTTGTGGCGATAGGTGAAGGGCAGGGCGTTGTCGCCGGTATCGACATAGATCTCGCCGACTTCGCCGGGCGGCAGTTCGCGGCCCGCCTCGTCGAGGATGCGGATCGACGTGCCGGGAAACGGCCGTCCCGCAGTTCCCGGCCGCGCCAGCCATTCGGCCGCCGTCACGAAGGTGATCAGGCCCGCTTCGGTCGAGCCATAGGTCTCGTTGACGATCGGTCCCCACCACGCGATCATCGCGCGCCGCACCTCCGGTGCGCAGGGCGAGCCGCCGTGGGTCACGTTCTCCAGCGACGACACGTCATAGGCGCCACGCACCGCCTCCGGCAGCTTCAACAGCCGGACCAGCATGATCGGCACCAGCGACAGATGCGTGATCCGATGGCGTTCGATCGTCTGCAGCAGCTGCTCGGCGTCGAAGCGAGGCAGCACCACGATGTCCTGTGCCAGTTCGAGCGCCACGCGCGCGGCGGCGTTGGGGCCGGCGTGATATAGCGGACCGACTACGGCGCAGCGCATGCCGGGGCGCGCGGCGCTGGCGATCGAGCGGATGCGCAGTGAGCCCTGATGCTGGGCCGGCGTGCCCGGCAGCCGCATCACGCCTTTCGGACGGCCGGTTGTGCCCGATGTGTAAAGCATGCTGCCGACCGAGGGCACGCGATCGGCCGTCGACGGGGCGAAGCGATCCCGCCATTCGTTCCAGCACCGCGCGCCGTCGGGCAAACCGGGGGGCGATTCGGGCAGGCGGTAGGCGGCGACGATCTCCGGCGGCGTCGGCACGACCAGCAGCGGCATGCCGTCCGGTACGCCGCTCGCGATGCCGGGCAGCAGGTCCGCATGGACGACGAAGGCCTTCGCGCCGCTGTCGCGCAGGATGAAGGCCGCCTCCTCGACCTGGAAGTGCCAGTTGATCGCGACCAGATGGACGCCCAGTCGGTCGAGCGCGACGATCAACTCGAGGTACGGAATATCGTTGCGCAGCATCACCGCGACGGCATCGCCGGGCCGCAGCCCCAGCTCGGCGAAACCGCTAGCCGCGCGCGCCGCACGGTCCTGCAGCGTTGGCGAATCGATACGGCGCTCGCCGAAGTGGATGGTCAGGTTGGCTTGCATGAGGTATCGCTGTCAGGTTGTAGTGGCGTTGGCATTGGCGGGCGGCGGCGGTGCGGACAGCGACTGCAGCCGCCGCGCGGCGCCGCTTGCCTGCGCCATCAGCCGCTCGACGGTCGCGGTCACCGGCTCGATCGCATTGGCAAAGCCGATCGCAGGCCCCATCGACAACAGGCCAGTGTCCCAGTCGCCGTGCCGGTAGCCGTGATCGCGCCCAAGCTTGCCGGTCGCCAGCGCGCCGAAGTCTTCGTAGCGGTGCGCGCCGTCCGCTTCGAGCCGCCGCGTCTCGCGCACCGTGGCGTTGTCCAGCACGCGCCACGGATGCCCGGTGCTGCGCAGCGCCAGTGTGGAAGACTGCGCCGGCTGCGCGGCGAGGTAGCGCTTGTACCCGTCGTGCGCCCAGACCTCTTCGCAGGTCAGGAAGCGGGTTCCCATCAGCACCGCATCGGCGCCGAGCGCGAGCGCCGCGGCAATCTGCCGGCCATCGCCGATGCCGCCGCCGATCGCCAGCGGCACGCGCAGGCGCTCGAGCGCGAGTGCCCCGAGCGTGAAGGCGGACAGCTCGTTGGTCCCCGGATGACCGCCGGCTTCGGCCCCGACCAGCGCGACGGCATCGGCGCCGGCCTGCTCCGCCTTCAGCGCGTGTTCGACAAAGGCGCATTTGTGGATCGCCAGTCCGCCGCCGGCGTGAATCCGCTCGAACAGCGGCCCCGGCGAGGCACCCACCGTCTCGAAGTGCCGCACGCCTTCTTCCAGCGCGATGTCGAGCCAGGCAGGGACCAGGCGATTGGCGTCCGCGCGGCGCGATTGCGTCAGGTTCACGCCGAACGGCAGTCCCCGCGTCAGCGCCTTGCAGTCGCGTAGCGCGGCGCGATAGGCCGCCAGTCCGTCGAACGAGCGCGGCGTCAGGAATGCCATCGTGCCGGCGTCGACATGGGCGGCGACGTAGCGCGCGTCCGACAGCCACATCAGCCCGCCGGCAAGGATCGGATGACGGATGCCGAAGCGCTCCGTGATCCGTGTGCGGAACGATGGGGAAGCGCTGTCGTCGGCGCGAGGGCTCGTCATGATGGCGGCAGCTCAGAGCATTACAAAGCCGCCGCTGACGCCGATGCTCTGGCCCGTGATGTAGGCGGCGCGGTCGGAGGCCAGCAGGCACACCATGCCCGATACGTCCTCGGGACGCGCCAGCCGCTGCAGGCCGCGGCCGATGGGGTAGGCGTTCAACATCCTGGCCAGGCGCTCGTTGTTCTCGGGCGTCGCATCGGGATGCAAGGCGCCTTCCTTGATGCCCTCGTGCGATACCGCGCCCAGCGCCACCACGTTGACATTGATGCAGTCGCGCCCATGCTCCTGCGCGATCGCCTTGGCGAAGCCGAGCATCGCGGCCTTCGCGCCCGAGTACACCGCCAGCCGGCCTTCGCCGGCCCGGCCGGCTTCGGACATGATGTTGACGATCTTGCCGTAGCGGCGCGCCTTCATGCCGGGCAGCACCGCGCGGCAGCAATGCATCATGCCGAACACGTTGAGCGCGACGATGCGCTCCCAGGCCTCGGGCGTGGTGTCGATGAACATTGGTGCGGCGCCGCCTTTCTCGCGCCGCTCGACCAGCACGCCGGCGTTGTTGACGAGGATGTCGATCGGGCCCAGTGTCTCCTGCGCGGCCGCGATGGCCGTGTTGATGTCGTCTTCGCGCGTGATGTCGGCCACGGCGGCAAAGCCGCGGCCGCCGGCGGCCTCGATCTCGGCGACCACCGCCCGCGCCCGTTCGGCGAACAGGTCGTTGACCGCGACGCTGGCGCCCTCGGCCGCCAGATCCAGGCAGATGCGCCTGCCGACGCCCTGGCCGCCCCCGGTGACGAACGCCACCTTGCCTTGCAGATTCAGATCCATGTCGATGCCTTTTCTCGTTGTCGTTGGACAGTTGCGATGGCGCGGCCTAGCGTCCGCGGAACACCGGCTTGCGCTTCTCGATGAAGGCGCGCATGCCTTCCCTGCGGTCCTCGCTGGAGACCACCAGTGCCGCGGCGTAGCGCTCGTATTCCAGGCCGGCGTCGATACCCACCTGCATGCCGAGGTCGATCGCATGCTTGACGTAGCGCAGCGCCAGCGGCGCGTTGGCGGCCATGCGTCCGGCCATCGCCAGTGCCGTCGGCAACAGCGCATCGGGCGGCACCACGTGGTTGACCAGCCCGATCGCCAGCGCGCGCTCGGCGTCGATATGGTCCCCGGTCAGCATCAGCTCCTTGGCGATGCCGACACCGACCAGCCGCGGCAGGCGCTGCGTGCCGCCGGCCGCGGGCAACACGCCGATGCGCGCTTCGGGCAGGCCTAGCCGCACGCCTTGGGCGGCGATGCGCACGTCGCAGCAGAGCGCGATCTCGAGGCCGCCGCCGAGCGCCACGCCGTTGATCGCGGCGATCACGGGCTTCTCGAATTGCTCGAGCGCGCGGAACAGTTCGTGCGTGGCCTTCTGCAGCAGGTGATATTCGGCCTGGGGCACGACGCGGTCGGCGCGTTCCTTGATGTCCGCGCCCGCGCAGAAGGCCTTGTCGCCGGCGCCAGTGATCACGACGCAGCGCACCGTGTCGTCGCCACGGGCGCGCTCGAGCAGCGCATGCGCCAGTTCGGCCTTCATGTTTCCGCCGATCGCGTTCATCCGTTCGGGCCGGTTCAGCTGGATCAGCGCGACGCCGTCGCGCGTGTCGTAGAGCAGGGTGGAGTAGTCCATGTTCAATGTGGCTCGCTGGTCGGTGAGAGAAGCGGCTCAGCCGCGCGACAGCACATGGGCGACGGCCACCGAGCCGAGGCCGATCATGTGGGCAAGCGCCAGGCGCGCGCCGGGGTGCTGGCGGTCGCCGGCCTCGCCGCGCAGCTGGCGCGTGATTTCGGCGACCTGCCCGATGCCGGTCGGTCCGAGGGGATGGCCCATGCCGATCAGGCCCCCGGACGGATTGACCGCGCACTGGCCGCCGATCTGCGAGCCGCCGCGGGCCAGGAACGCTGGCCCTTCGCCGGCCTCGCAGACGCCGATCGCCTCGCTGTACAGCAGCTCCTCGATCGTGAAGGCGTCATGCAGTTCGACGATGTCGAGCTCGCGCGGCCCGATGCCGGCCTGATCCAGCGCCTGGGCGGCGGACTTGCGCACCAGTTCGACCAGCGCCGGTGCGTCGTCGACCAGTTCCTCGCTGCTGGCCACCGACGACAGCACGCGCACCGCGCGGGAGCGATCCAGCCCCAGTTCGCGCATGGCCTGTTCCGACACGACGATTGCCGCCGCAGCCCCTTCGCCACGCGGGCAGCATTGCATGGCCGTCAGGTCGCCGGCGATGCGCGGCGAGTTCAGGACCTGCTCGATGGTCCTTGGCTTGCGGAATTGCGCATACGGATTGCGCGCGGCGTTGCCATGGTTCTTGACCGCGACCGCCGCCAGATCCTCGATGTGCAAGCCGCCTTCGCGCATGGCCCGGCGTGCCAGCAGCGCGAATTTGACCAGGGGCACGTTGGCGGTCGGGCTCAATGGCGGCAGGCCGTCCTTCAGCACGGCGCGCCGGCCGTCGCCAAACTTGTCGACGCCGACGGCGAGCACGACATCGCGTTCCCCGGAGGCCACCTGCAGGCAGGCCAGACGGAAGGCGGTCGAGCCGGAGGCCGACGCATTCTCGACCTGCGCCACCTCGAGCCCGGTCGAGCCCAAGTGGCGCAGCATCACGCGGCCGGCTGCCATGCCCAGCGCCGCCGTCCCGACGAAGGCGCTCTGCACCTGCGGCCATGCCAGCCCCGCATCGACCAGCGCCTCGCGCACCGCGCGCAGGCCCAGCTGCGGGTAGGGCGTCTCGCTCGGAAACTGGTACGGGTGCATGCCGATGCCGATCACGTAAACCGGCCGTTGTTGCAGCAGCGTGGTTGGGCGGCCCATCACACGTTCTCCTGCAGCGGCACCGCTTCCGCGCTTGCCGCGCGAAAGATCCAGCCACCGCCGTTCTCGTCGTCGATCCACACCGGCCGCACCGGCGTGCCCGGCGGTACCGCGGTCTCGTTCTCGGCGTCGATGCGGACCTCTTCGACCAGGCCCGGGCACAGCTCGACCTCGCCGATGATCGCGGGCACGGCGAGTCCGGGGGCGAGCGGTGCATGCACGGTGATCACGTTGCGCAGCGGGACCGGGCCCATGCAATCGACCGCGTCGAGCGCTTCGGCCGGGGCGCCGCAATGGCGGCATCCGGGCACGTTCGCGGGGTAGCTGTAGCCGTGGCAGTGACCGCAGCGCGCGGCCTGCAGGGTGGACGGCCGGCTGTCCATGGAGGAGCTTGCGTTCATTCGATCGACATTCCGGAGTCGCGCACCAGCTGGCGCGCGTTGCTGCGTTCGGCATCCAGTGCCCTGGCGAATTCCGCCGGCGTGCTGGCCTTGATGCCGGTGCCCAGCTCCGCGAGGCGGGCCTGCACCGACGGTTGCTTCAATGCGCCGGCGAACGCGGCGTGCAGCCGCTGCACGATCGGCGCCGGCGTGCCGGCCGGCGCGACGATGCCGAGCCAGGTGGTCACGTCGAAGTTCGGGACGCCGGCCTCGGCGACGGTGGGCACGTCCGGCAGGTCCGCCACACGCCGGCCGCCGGTCACCGCCAGCGCGCGCAGCCGGCCGTCGCGAATCAGCGGCAGCGTGGTGGAGCGGCTGTCCGCCATGAAATCGAGCTGGCCGGCCAACAGATCGTTCAGCGCCGGGCCGCTGCCCTTGTACGGAACGTGGATCAGTGGCGTGTTCAGCCGCACCTGCAGCGTCGCGCCGGCGACATGCATCGAGCTGCCGTTGCCAGCCGAGCCGTAGCTCAGCTTGCCGGGTTGCTGGCGTGCCCTGGCCAGCAGGTCGCCCATCGATCGGAATGGCGAGTTCGCCGGGACCACGACGACCATCGGGCTTTCGGTCAGCTGGGTGACCGGCACGAAGGCCTTGACCGGGTCGATCGGCACCCGCTTGTAGAGGAAGGGGTTCAGCACCAGCGGCCCCGGATTGCCGAGCAGCAGCGTGTAGCCGTCCGGTTCGGCGCGCGCCACCACTTCGTTGGCAATGTTGCCGTTGGCGCCGGGGCGGTTCTCGATGACGACCGGCTGGCCGAGATCCTTCTGCAAATGGGGCTGCAGCAGCCGCGCGACGATGTCCGACGCCCCGCCCGGCGGGAAGCCGACCACCAGCCGGACCGGCTTGCCGGGAAAGTCGGCGGCATGGGCGGGCGCGGCCGCGGCGGCGAAGACGGCGGCACAGGCCGCTGCAACGGCCGCGGTGCCAGCCTGGAACCCGCGATGTGACATGGGCCTTGTCTCCTGTATTTCTTGGTGTTGTTGTCGTTGTACGGGCGAGCGCGGTCCGACCGCGTCGCATCATGGATCGGCGCGCAGTCAGCGTGGGACCGGCAAGGGGAACGCGCCGGCTACTCGGGCGCTTCGGCAGGCTTTGCGGGGAGCACCAGGCGCGCGCGCAGGTTGTCCTTCAGCGCCCGGATCGCAACCGCGATATTGCTGGTGGTCGGATTGAGCATCGACTGCATTCGCAGTCCGCGCACCGTAGCGATCAACAGCTGCGCTTCTTCCGAGGCGACGATATCGGGGCGAATCTGCCCGGTGCGCTGGCCGGCTTCGATATGGCGCGTGATCGCACGGTGCCAGCGCGCGCTGATCGCGGCGAAGGTCGGTCGGACCTGCGGGGCCGGGCCGATCGACTCGAGCATCAGCACGAAGAAGGCGCGAGAGTTTTCGGACGGATCGTCCATGCCTTCGAGGTAGCAATCGATCTCGCAGAAGATCGCGTCCAGGCCGGTCAAGCCCTGCATCCGTGCCAGCAGGCGTTCGCGGTGGGCGTTCGCAATATGCTTGACCAGCTCTTCGAGCAACCGGTCCTTGGTGCCGAAGCGGTGCTGCACCAGGCCGCGGCTATATCCGGCTTCGATGCCGGTCGCTTCCAGCGTCGTGTGCGTGTAGCCGCGGGTCGCGATCAGCCGCGTCGCCGCGGCCATCAGCCGGCGGTCGGACTCGGCGACGCGCTCGGCCTGCGTGCGGCGCGGGCGTTTGATCGGTACCGCCTCAGCGCCATCGGGCAGCGCGCGGCTTTCCGCTCCAGACGAATCGGCCTGGGAGCCGGGGAGGGTGGCAAGTGTCTTGGGCATGCGAGCCAGTGTATTTACAAGCGGTACGTACCGCAAGTTAACGATGTTAGGCGTATACCCGCAGATACTTGCTGGGCGTACCGCAAGTTTTCTGTTTGAGGGCCGGGCGTCCTTAACCGCCGCGGCGCTGCGCCATCCGTTGCCCGATCGCCTGCAAGGTCGACTCCGGCAGCCGGATCGCGAAGGGAAAGATTTCGTGCTCCTCGCGTTCGACATGACGCAGGTAAGCGGCGGCGAACTGCGCCAGCGCTTGCGGCGCCGCGCCGGCCGATCCCTGCTGCACGGCCTCCAGCCACGGCCGGGCCTGGTCCCACAGCGCGTCGAGCGCGTCGTGGTCGTGCTCCAGGGCCCGCATCGCCGACGTCAGCGCCTCGTCGCCGAGCGCGCGAAGGGCGGGGAACAGGTCCTGTTCCTCATCGTCATGGTGCAAGGGTGCGGCAACGGTGAAGTACCGTACGATGCCGGCCGCCGCGGTGCGCGCCTGGTCGTCCGCGCCATGCCGGGCGGTGTGCTCGGCCAGGCGGCCGCACAGCGAGGCAAAACGCCTGATCTTGTCGTGGCAGGCGATCAGCAGTTCGATCGGGGAATCGAATGAAGGAATGGTGGTCGTATTGGGCAGCATGGCGCGCCCATTATCGCGCCGTCGGGTGGGCGCCGTCTGGACGCCATGGTCCAAGCGCCCTTCCGGGGGCGGGCGGGCAATCTTTACCGGCCGGTTCGGCGCGCACCGCACGTGTCCGGCCATTCCAGCGGTGGCGCAGGGCTTGCTTGGCGTCAAGGGATTGCGCTGCGGTTCGACCACTTTAGTGACTCTCTGGAGACCACCATGTCCGATGGAAAACTTGGCATCGCCGGCACGACGTTCATCGCCTTTGCCGTGGCCGGGCTCGCGCTGGCCGCTTCGATGTATCTGGCGTACCTGGCGGCGCCGCCGAAGGGCAGGGCCCTGATCCGCAATGCACTGGATCACGACTCGGGGCCGGGTCCGCAAGGCTGATCCTTTGGCGATGAAGGCGTTGCGCAATCCCAGGTGCCTGCTGCTCGAGAGCCGCTGGCTGGTCCCACGGCATTTCGACGGCATCAGTCTGGGCCCGATCGTGCTGCTTCGGCCGGGCGTTTCGGCCGGGCTGATCGCGCATGAGCTGGTTCATGTGCGCCAGTTCTGGCGCCGGCCGTTCACCCACGGGCCGCGCTATCTGCTGTCAAAGGCCTATCGGCAGGCCTGCGAGGTCGAGGCCTACCGTGCGCAGCTGGAAGCCGCGGGAAGGACGCCATCTCGCATTGCCAATCTGGCGCGCTACCTGGCGACAAAGTACCGGCTCGATCTCGACGAGGAGACGGCGGCGCGGCTGCTTTCCGCCGTTTCCGCCGACGATTCGCCACCGTGATCCCGCCAGCGCCGCCGGCGCGATTACAGGGCGCCGGCCACGATTCCGGTAGAATCCCGGCCATGTCGCGCGTCGTTGCCATCCTCCTGATGCTGTTGCTGCCGCTGCAGGCCATGGCCGCGGTGGACCGGCAGTTCGCGCACGCCTCCGAGGCCATGCTCGAGCACATGGTCGCGCATGCCGAGCATGTGCCGCACCATCACGACGAGGACGGTGCGATGCACGAGGACGACTCGACGGCCTCGGCATCGCATCAGCTGGACTTCGATTTCGCGTCCGGCCTGTACGGCACCGTTGGCCTCGCGTTTTCGGTACCGCTGGTGCCGCCGCGCTATCTCACGCCGTCATTCCTTCCTGGGCCCATTCCCAGTCCCTTCAGCAGTCCGCCTTTACGTCCGCCTCACGCCGCCGCCTGACGGCGGGGAAGCGTTCGTTCCATGTCTGCGCCGCGCCGGCACTGGCGCGGCACCCCGTCGCATCGTCGATCCGCTTTCGTTGCGTTGGGGTGTTTCATGCAGAAGATATTGTTCATTGCGACAGCCGTCGTGCTGACGCGCATTGCCTGTGCGCAGGCGCCGGCAGGCCAGGCCGCGCCCGCCGACCTGCACGCGCTGTTCGAAGCCGCGTGGGCGCATTCGGTCGCGCTGCAGGCCGCCGAAGGTCGGCGGGGGGAGGCGGCCGCCAGCCGCGTGCAGGCCGACGCCTGGATTGCGGGCCCGCCGGTGGCCGAACTGCGGCATCGCGGTGATCGCCTGGCCGATCGCCGGGGCGTGCGCGAGAGCGAGGTCTCGCTTGGCGTGCCGATCTGGATGCCGGGCCAGCGTGCCGCGCGCGGCGAGCTGGCCGATGCGCAGATGGCGGAGGCCGTCGCCCGCGCAAGCCTGGCGCAACTGGCGCTGGCCGGTGACCTGCGCGAGCGTGTCTGGGAACTGGTGGCCGCCACCGCCGAGCAGCAGGTGTTGCGCCGCCGCGTGGCGGTCGCGACATCGCTGCGCGACGATGTGGCGCGCCGGGTCGATGCCGGCGACCTGGCCCGCACCGATCTGTTGCTGGCGGACCAGGATCTGCTCGCCACGCGTGCGCTGGTGACCGAGGGGCAGTCGCGGCTGAACCAGCTGGCGACGCAGTTGTTCCAGCTGACCGGCGTAGCGGCGCTGCCCTCGCGATACGAAGAGCGGCCCGCCTCGTCGCAGGCCGCGATGACCCATCCCGCAATGGCGGCGGCGGACACTGCGCTGCTGCGGGCGCAGCGGCAGCTGGGCTACCTGCGGAAATCCCGGCGCGACGCACCGGAGGTGGGCGTCTCCTACCGGCGCGATGCGGCAGGCGGCGGCTTGCCGTCCGACCACACCGTCGGCGTGTTTGTCCGCATCCCGTTCGCGACCGACGCGCGCAATCTGCCGCGCGAAACCGCGGCGCACACCGACGTCGCGACGGCGATCGCCGAACGCGACCGAACCGAACGCGTGGTGCGGTCCGAGACGGATGCCGCGCGGCAGGCGTTGACGCTGGCCGACGAGCAGCTGTCCCTGGCCGAGCAGCGCAGCGCGATGCTGGCCGAGCGGGCGCAGCTGCTGCGCAAGACCTTCGACGCCGGCGAGATCGGGCTGCCCGAAGTGCTGCGCGCGCAAAACCAGGCGCTGGAAGCCGAGGCCGAAGCCGCACGCCAGCGTGCGCGTCGGGGCCTTGCCATCGCGCGACTGAACCAGTCCCTTGGAGTGTTGCCATGAACCGTTGTCTCGTTCTCGTTCTGCTGGCATGGGTCTGCGGCGCCGCGCAGGCCGGTCCCGGCGCGCATGGTCCGGACGGAGAACACCTCGATGCGCCGCCCGCCCAGGCAAACGCGGCCGTTGCGCCCACTGTCGAGGCCAGTACCGAGACGTTCGAGCTGGTCGGTACGCTGCTCGAGGACGAGCTGTCTGTGCTGGTCGATCGCTACGCGACCAACGAGCCCGTCACGGAGGGCACGCTGGAGGTCGAAGCCGGCGACGTCAAGGCGACGGCGAAACTGCACGCGGACCTTGGCGACTTTTCGTTCACCGATCCGGCGCTGCTCGCGGCCCTGCGCCGCCCCGGCGAGCATCCCCTGGTCTTCACGCTGATGACGGGGACCGATTCGGACCTGATCGAGGGTCGCCTTGCCGTGGCCGCAACGGGCGACGACCACGATCACATGGATCGGACCGTTGCGGGCTGGGCCGCGCTGGCCGTGGCAGGCGCGGCCGCGCTCGTCATGGCGATCCGCCGGTTCCGGCGGAACCGCCGGAACCATCCGATCCCGCGCCATCCGTCGGCGTGAAGCGACAAGGACGACCCGATGATGAACAAGACTTCGTTCCGGACGCCGGTGGCCTTCGCGCGCATTGCACGGATTGCACTGGTTGCGCTGGTTGCGCTGGTTGCGCTGATCGGTGCCATCGATGCCAACGGCCCGGCCTCTGCCGCGCCGGGCGCCCATGGGCCCGATGGCCAGCATCTCGACGGACCGGTCGCCGGCCCGCCGGCGGCAGGGCTGGCACGGCTGCCGGATGGCAGCGTGCAGGTGTCCAAACTGGCGCAGCGGCGCATGGGCATCCGTACGCTGATGCCGCAGGCCGGCGATCACCCGCTTGCCGTCGAGCTCAACGGCACGGTGGCGATCGACCCGAACGCCGGCGGTCGCCTGCAGGCGGGGCACCCCGGCTGGATCGAGGCGCCGGCGGGCGGCTTTCCGGTGCTGGGCCAGCGCGTCGGCAAGGGCCAGGTGCTCGCGGTGTTGCGGCACAAGCATGAGCCGTTCGATATCGGCAATCAGCAGGCACAGTTCGCCAACCTGGAGGCCAACCTGAAGCTGGCGCGGCAACGGCTGCAACGCCTGGAATCGCTGCGCGACAGCATTCCGCGCAAGGACATCGAAGCCGCGCGGGCCGAGGTCCAGAGCCTGTCGGGCCAACGTGCCGCGGTGGCCGCCAGCCTGCATCGGACCGATGCGCTGCGCGCTCCGGTCGGCGGCATCGTCGCGTCGGCCAACGCGATCGCCGGCCAGTACGTCGAGGGATCGGACGTGCTCTACGAGATCGTCGATCCGGCGCGGCTGCTGATCGAGGCGCAAAGCGCCGACGCATCGCTGGCCATGCGGATCCGGGACGGTGCGCTGGCCAACGTCGACGGCGGGACCCTGCAGTTCGTCGGAGCGGGGCGCAGCCTGCGCAACGGCGCGGTACCGCTGACGTTCCGGCTCGCCGGCGGGTCCGCCGTGCCGCTGGCGGTTGGCCAGCCCGTCACCGTGGTGGCTCATCTGACCGACACCATCAACGGCATCGCGTTGCCGAGCGAGGCCGTCGTGCGCGGCACGAACGACGAGACGATCGTCTGGGTCAAGTCCGGGACGCAGCGCTTTATCGCGCAGCCGGTACAGGTTCGCGTCCTCGATGCCCGCCGCGTCGTGGTGGTCCAGGGCCTGTCGCCGGAGAACCGCGTGGTGGTGCAGGGCGCGGCCTGGATCAACCAGATCCGGTAGGGGCGGACATGTTCGACTGGATCGTTCGAGCGAGCCTGGGCAACCGCCTGCTCGTATTGGCGCTGGCGGCAATCCTGATGGTCTGCGGCGCCGTGACGGCCTGGCGTACGCCGGTCGATGTGTTCCCGGACCTGGACAAGCCGCTGGTCACCGTCATCACCGAAGCGGGTGGCATGGCGCCGCAGGAGGTGGAGCTGCTGGTGTCGTTCCCGATCGAAACGGCGCTCAACGGCATGCCCGGTGTGACGCGGGTGCGCTCGGTCTCCGGCGTTGGCCTGTCGATTGTCTATGCCGAGTTCGACTGGGGCAGCGACGTGTACCGGAACCGGCAACTCGTATCGGAGCGGCTTGCGCTGGTGCGCGAGCAATTGCTGGGCGGATTGACGCCGATCATGGGACCGGTCTCGTCGATCATGGGCGAGATCATGCTGATCGCGCTGCCGATCGATGCGGCGGCGGTCAGCCCGATGGCGGCGCGCGAGTACGCCGACTTCGTGTTGCGGCCGCGCCTGCTGTCGGTGCCCGGCGTGTCGCAGGTGATTCCGATCGGCGGCGAGGTACGGCAGCTGCGCGTCGAGCCGGACACCGCCAGGATGGCGCAGTTCGGGGTATCGCTTCGCCAGCTGACCGATGCCTTGCGCGACTTCGCCGCCAACAGCAGCGGCGGCTTCCTCGACTTGAATGGCCAGGAATACCTGATCCGCAATCTGGGCCGTACCACGCGCGTGGACGATGTGGCCGGCCTCGCGGTGGCCTACCGGGACGGTGCGCCGGTGCTGCTGCAGCAGGTTGCCACGGTTCGGTACGCGGCCGCGGTCAAGCGCGGCGACGCGGGTTTCAACGGCAAGCCCGCGGTGATCGTCAGCGTGCAGAAGCAACCGGCCGCCGACACCGTCAAGCTGACGCGCCAACTGGAGGCGGCGTTGTCCGAGCTCAGGCCCGGCATGCCGAAGGGGTTGGAGGCGCCGCGCGTGCTGTTCCGTCAGGCGGACTTTATCGAGGCATCGATCGGCAACGTGGTGGAGGCGCTGCGCGATGGCGCGATCATGGTCGCCATCGTGCTGTTCGCCTTTCTGTTGAGCGCACGCACGACCGCCATTTCGCTGATCGCGATTCCGCTGTCGCTGGCGGTGACCGCCCTGGCGTTCCATCTGCTGGGCCAGTCGATCAATGTGATGACGCTGGGCGGACTGGCCATCGCCATCGGCGAACTGGTGGACGATGCGGTGGTCGATGTCGAGAACATCCTGCGCCGGCTTCGGCAGCGCGAGCGGGCGAACGATCCGCCTTCGGTGCTGGAGGTGATCTGGCGCGCCTCGGTGGAGGTGCGATCCGGCATCGTCTACGCGACGCTGATCGTGGTGCTGGTGTTCGTGCCGCTGTTCGCATTGCCGGGCATCGAAGGCCGGCTGTTCGCGCCGCTGGGCGTCGCCTATATCGTGTCGATCCTGGCCTCGATGCTGGTGTCGATGACGGTCACGCCGGTGCTGTCGTATTACCTGCTGCCCGGCATCAAGCGGCTGGAGCGGCCGGACAGTCCGCTGGTGCGCTGGCTGAAGGCGCTGGACTCGCGCGTGCTCGAGTGGTCGTTGCCCCGCGCGCGCGCCGTGCTGGCGGCGGCCGGCATCGTCGCCCTGATCGCGGCGGCGTCGGTGCCGTGGATGCCGCGTGCGTTCCTGCCGCCGTTCAACGAGGGCTCGCTGGTGCTGTCGCTGATGTTCCAGCCGGGCACCTCGCTGGCCGAGGCTAACCGGATGGGAGCACTGGCCGAAGCGCTGATCCGGCAGGTGCCGGAGGTCGCGCAGGTGGGCCGTCGGACCGGGCGCGCCGAACTGGACGAGCATGCCGAGGGGGTCCACTCGTCCGAGATCGATGTCGACCTGAAGCAGTCCGCGCGGGGCCGCGAGCAGGTGATGGCGGCCATTCGGACGCAGCTCGCCTCGCTGCCGGCGTCGGTAGCGATCGGCCAGCCGATCTCGCACCGGCTGGACCATCTGCTGTCGGGCGTGCGCGCGCAGATCGCGCTGAAGATCCATGGTGACGACGTCGATACGCTGCGCGGCGTCGCGGAGTCGATTCGAGCCCGCCTGTCGCGGGTGCCCGGTCTGGTCGACATCACGGTCGAGCAGCAGGTATTGATTCCGCAGGTCAATGTCCGGCTCGACCATCGCAAGGCGGCCCAGTATGGGATCACGCCCGGCGACGCGCTCGCCGCGATGCAGACGCTGTCCGAGGGCACGCGCGTCGCCCAGCTGATCGATGGCGTCAGGCGCCACGATGTGGTCGTGCGCCTGCCCGATACCGGGCGCACGCCACAGGACCTGGCCCGCGTCATGCTGCAGTCGCCGCGCGGACCGATACCGCTTGCCGCCATCGCATCGGTGGAGCAGGGCGATGGTCCCAATCAGATCGGCCGCGAGAACGGCCGGCGGCGCATCGTCGTCTATGCGAACACCGACGGCACCGACATGGGCCGCGTGATCGAGGGCGTGCGGGGTGCCGTCACGGGCGCGAGCCTGCCCGGCGGGTACTTCGTCGGCATCGAGGGACAGTTCCAGGCGCAAGAGCAGGCAACCCGGCTGATCGCGCTGCTGGCCGCGATGTCGCTGGCGCTGATCTATCTGGTGCTGTATTCGCGTTACCGCTCGCACCGGCTGTCGCTGATCGTGATGGCCAATATCCCGTTCGCGCTGATCGGCAGCGTCGTCGCGATATGGGCGACCGGGCTCGCGCTATCGGTGGCCTCGATGGTCGGCTTCATCACGCTGACCGGCATCGCGAGCCGAAACGGCATCCTGAAGGTCAGCCACTACATCAATCTGTGCCGGCTCGAAGGCGAGCCGTTCGGCATGCCGATGATCGTCCACGGCTCGCTGGAACGGCTGACGCCGGTGCTGATGACCGCGCTGGTCGCCGCGTTCGCGCTGACGCCGCTGCTGGTTGCGGACGATGCGCCCGGCAAGGAGATCCTGCATCCGGTGGCGGTGGTGATTTTTGGCGGCCTGATCAGCTCGACGCTGCTCGACACGGTGTTGACGCCGCTGGCGGTCTGGTTGTTCGGCCGGGAACCGATCGAGCGTCTGGTTGCCCAGGCGGGAACGGAAGCGTTTTGACGCGACACGACACGACACGACACGACACGACACGACGGCGCGCGCGTCGTCGGTCATTCTTTTTCAGGAGAGCAGCATGAACCCACGCATTGGCGCGGCACTGGCCGCCATCGGCATCTCGCTCGGCACGCTGCCGGGTGCCGTGATCGCCCACGACGCGACACCGGCCCAATATGGCGGCATCGTCCAGACCGCCAGCGAGCTGCAGTTCGAGCTGGTGGAAAAGGACGGCAGGGTCAGCCTTCATGTCGACGATCACGGCCGCAAGAAGGCCGTGGCCGGGGCGAGCGGCAAGCTGACGGTGCTCGATGGCGCGAGCAAGAGCGAAACCGCGCTCCAGCCGGCGCAGGACAACGTGCTGGTGACTGCCGACAAGATCGTGCTGGCGCGCGGTGCCAAGGCCGTGGCGAAGGTCACCTTCGCCGACGGCAAGACCGTGACCATGCGGTTCGTGGTCAAGTAGGCTGCAGCGGTCCCGGCAGAGGCGCGGGTCGGCGTGCTGTCGTGGATCAGTTGCGGCCGGCCATCACGCCGCCGTCGACGTCCCAGATTGCGCCGGTGACCCAGCCGGCCTTGTCCGACAGCAGGAAGGCGATCACCTCGGCGACATCCTGCGGCGTGCCGACGCGGCCGATCGGGTGGAAGCCGTTGAAGCCCTGCATCGCGCTGTGGACCTCGGCCTTCGGGATGAAACCTTCGTAGATCGGCGTCTGCACCACCGCGGGCGACACCGCATTGACGCGAATGCCGTTGGGCGCCAGCTCCATGGCCAGGTGCTGCGTCAGCGAGTGCAGGCCGGCCTTGGCCATCGAGTACGCCGACGACGGCGTGGCGGCGATGGCCTGCTTTGCCCACATCGAGCCGATATTGACGATGGCGCCGGGACGTTCAGCGGCAACCAGATTGGCCGCGACCTTCTGCGTGATGAAGAAGAACGCCTTGTTCAGCTTCATGTACTGGTCGTAGTCCGCTTCCCGATGTTCGAGGAAGGGCTTGGGGAAGAACACGCCGGCCGCATTGACCAGCAGATCGACATCGGCGTGCTGCTCGTCGATCGCCCGCAGCAGCGTGGCGAGGCCTTCGTCGCTGCTCAGGTCCGCCGTCAGCGCCGACACGGGGCCGAGCGCCGCCAGTTCCTTGCGCGCGTCTTCGGTCTTCTCGGGCCGGTGGCCGACGATGACTGCGCTGCCACCGCCGGCGAGGACCATGCGGGCCGTCTGCAGGCCGATGCCGCTGGTGCCGCCGACCACCAGCAGCTTGCTGCCGTTGAATTGCTTGTCCATTCTGGGATCTCCAAGAAAAGCTATCGAGCCGGCTGGCTCGCAACCCTTGGGGGCGCCTGCCGCCGGCGCTGACTGAAGCGAATTCTTGGCCGATTTCGCGCGACCGGCAAACGAGATAAAGTGTGCGGCATCGAAAGAAAAACTTTGCCGACATGAAGTTACTCGTTCACCTGAACGCGTTGCGGGCCTTCGAGGCCAGCGCGCGCCATCGCAGCTTCTCGGCCGCGGCGGACGAACTGCACGTCACGCCCGCCGCGGTGGGCCAACTGGTGCGCACGCTGGAGGAGTGGCTGGGAACGCCGCTGTTCCTGCGCGGCAGCAGCGGGCGCGCTCGCCTGATGCCCACCGATGCGGCCGAGCGGGCGTTGCCGGACATCCGCGCGGGGCTGGACCGGCTGGCGTTGGGTCTGGAGCGGCTGAAGGAGGGCGCGATCAGCGGGGTGCTGACCGTGACCGTCAGCCCGGCCTTTGCCGCCAAGTGGCTGCTGCCACGGCTCGATCGCTTCCAGGCCGCCTGCCCGGACACCGATGTGCGGCTGGAGACCAGCCTGAAGCCGGTCGATTTCGTCGCGCAGCGCATCGATATCGGCGTGCGCTATGGTGGCGGCAGCTGGCCAGGACTGGTGGCCGACAAGCTGATGGATGAGGAGGTCTATCCGGTCTGCTCCCCTGAACTGCTGCGTCAGCGCCGGGCTCCCCGCGAGCCCCGCGATCTGGCGCGGCAGACGCTGATCCACGATCTGTCGATGGACGGCCACGCGGGATTTCCATCGTGGGACGTGTGGCTGCGCAAGGCAGGCGTGACCGACGTGCCAACCACGCGCGGCTTGAAGATCAACAACTCCGCCGCCGTGCTGCAGGCAGCGATCGACGGGCAGGGCGTGGCGCTGGCCCGCAGCGTGATGGCGCATGACGATGTCGCAGCCGGACGCCTGGTACGGCTGTTCCCGAAGACGACGTTTCCGTCGGCGCTGGCGTACTACGTCGTCTATCGCGCCGAATCCGCGAACCTGCCGCGGCTGGTGGCGTTCCGCGAGTGGTTGCAGCGCGAGGCAACGGCCCGGTCGAGGTGAGCATCGACCCGCCGCCGAGCAGGGGGTTCAACTGCCGAAGTAGTTCAGCCCCAACGCGCCCTTGACCTCGGCGAGCGTCGCGCCGGCGGTTTCCCGCGCGCGCATCGTGCCTTGCCGCAGGATCTCCAGCACGCCCGCGCGGTCGCGCTCGAACTCGCGGCGCCGCTCGCGGATCGGCGCGATCAGCGCCTGCAGGCGCTCGTCGAGCCGGCGCTTGACGACGCTGTCGCCAAGGCCGCCACGGCGATAGTGGGCTTTCATCTCGTCGATCGCAGCGGTATCCGGATCGAACGCATCGAGGAACATGAAGACGACATTGCCCTCGACCTGGCCTGGGTCGCTGACCCGCAGGTGATTCGGGTCGGTGTACATCGCGTGCACCGCCTTGGAAATCTCGTCCGGCGTGGCACCGAGCGTGATGGCGTTGCCGAGCGACTTGCTCATCTTGGCCTTGCCGTCGATGCCGGGCAGCCGTGGCACCTGCGACAGCACCGCCCGGCATTCGACCAGCACCTCGCGTCCGACCGTCTGGTTGAAGCGGCGTACCAGCTCGTTGGTCTGCTCGATCATCGGCTGCTGGTCGTCCCCGACCGGCACGAGCGTCGCCTTGAACGCGGTGATATCGGCGGCCTGGCTCACCGGATAGGTCAGAAAGCCGGCAGGGATGTCGCGCTCAAAGCCGCGCAGCCGGATTTCTTCCTTGATGGTCGGATTGCGCTCGAGGCGGGAGACAGTCACCAGGTTCAGCAGGTATTGCGTCAGTTCGGCCAGCTCGGGCACCTGCGACTGGATCACGATGGTGGACTTGTCGGGATCGATGCCGACGGCGAGGTAGTCGAGCGCGACCTCGACGACGTTCTCGGTGACCTTCTGGTGGCGGCCGACGTTGTCGGTCATCGCCTGCGTATCGGCGAGCAGCAGGAACTGCTTCGCTTTGTGCTGCAGCTGCACGCGCGAGCGCAGCGAGCCGATGTAGTGGCCGAGGTGAAGCGGACCGGTGGTGCGGTCGCCGGTCAGGATGACGGGCTGTGAGGTGGTGGTCATTCGATGGTGTTCCGGTTGCCGACACCACCAGCCACTGTGCGCAGAAACGAAAATGCCGCCAGCAGGCTGGCGGCATCGCGTTTTCGAGGTGCGTATGGAAACGGGCCGCCTGGGTCAGGCGCGCCACCAATATTGCCGGGAGGGCGTGTTGGGCATCGTATTGGGCTTCGTATCCATGGGGAGCGAGTATAGCGCAGGGGGAGGCGGATCAACCTGGGCTGCCCGATCCGCCCGCATGCCGCGGCGACGGCTGCCATGGCGGTTTCTACGGTGTTGCCGCGATCGATCGGCCTGCATATGCTCGCGGTATGCCATTTTCCGGCCGATCGCCAACCATGACCTCGCATCAGCAACCGCCGAAGACCCCGCCCGCATCGATCGATGCCACACCCGGCGCCGGCCGGCCCGGCTACACCCTGCGGCAACTGGTGCTGTATTTCCTGCGCCTTGGCACGCTGGGCTTCGGAGGACCGGTGGCACTGGCCGGCTATATGCACCGCGACCTGGTCGAATCGCGGCAATGGATTGGCGAGGCCGACTACAAGGAGGGCCTTGCGCTCGCACAACTGGCGCCGGGGCCGCTGGCCGCGCAGTTGGCCATCTATCTCGGCTACGTGCATTACCGCATCGTGGGCGCGACGCTGATCGGCATCGCCTTCGTGCTGCCGTCGTTCCTGATGGTGGTGGCGCTGGGCTGGGCGTACGTGCGCTTCGGCGGGCTGACGTGGATGCAGTCCGTGTTCTACGGCGTCAGCGCTGCCGTGATCGGCATCATCGCCATCAGCGCATACAAGCTCACCAGCAAGAGCGTCGGCAAGGACAAGCTGCTGTGGGCCGTCTACCTGGTGCTGGCGGCGGTGACGGTGATCACCGAGTCGGAGATGGCGTGGTTGTTCCTGGCCGCCGGCATTCTGGTCTGGTTCTGGCGGGCGCCGCCTCGATGGCTTCCCAACCGGCTGAACGCGGCAGCCGCGGCGCCGATTGCCGCCTCGGGCGGCTTGCTGAGCACCATCGACTGGCCGCTGCTGACGCAGATCGGGCTGTTCTTCGCGAAGGCCGGCGCCTTTGTGTTCGGCTCGGGGCTGGCCATCGTGCCGTTCCTGTATGGCGGCGTGGTCACCGAACACCAGTGGCTCAACGAGAGGCAGTTCGTCGACGCGGTGGCGGTGGCCATGATCACGCCGGGTCCCGTCGTCATCACGGTCGGCTTTATCGGCTATCTGATTGCCGGACTGCCCGGTGCGTGCGTGGCCGCGGTCGCCACCTTCCTGCCGTGCTACCTGTTCACCATCCTGCCGGCGCCGTACTTCAAGAAATACGGCAAGTTGCCCGGCATCCTCGCCTTCGTCGATGGGGTGACCGCGGCCGCGATCGGCGCGATTTCCGGCGCGGTGATCGTGCTGGCCAAGCGTTCGATCGTCGACGTGCCTACCGCCCTGGTGGCGCTGATTACGGTCGTCTTGCTGCTGAAGTTCAAAAGGTTGACGGAACCGGTGATCGTCTTTGGCGCCGCCGTGATCGGCCTGGTGGCCTATCCGCTGCTGCATCACTGAGCCGATAGACGGTTCCTGCCGGCTCTTCGGCGTAGCGCGCGCAAGCACGCTGCTGGTGCCGGTCGCCATACGCTCTGGCCGGCATTTTCGGGGAACATATACGGATTTGTTATACCATCGGGGCGGTCGCGTGCCGCGGCTGCTGCTTGTCTTTTCGTTCCCCGTTTTCCGTTCGAAGTCCCCTGGCATGAAGTTCAAGGAAATCAGTGCGTTCCAGGCCGTGATGCGCTCCGGCTCGATGACCGCGGCAGCGGCCGAACTCTATACCTCCCAGCCCAATATCAGCCGCATGATTGCGCAGCTCGAGCACTCCACCGGGCTGACGCTGTTTGCGCGCAGTGCCGGCCGGCTGACGCCGACCGAGGAGGGACTGGCGTTCCTGCGCGAAGTCGAGCGCGCGTTCGTCGGTCTCGATGCGTTGAAGGACGCGGCCCGCAATATCCGCCAGTTCGGCAAGGGCCGGCTGCGCATTGCCGCGGTGCCATCGCTGGCGATGACGGTGCTGCCGCTGGTGCTGCAGCGTTTTCATGCCGAATTTCCCGACGTCAACGTCGCGATGGAGACCGGCAGCACGCAGCTGGTTGCCGACCGCGTCGGCAGCCGCTACTGCGACCTGGGCCTGGTGTCCTTCCTGCCGCCGGCCGCGGTGACCGAGTCCCAGCCGATCGCGCAGCTCGCCGGATGCTGCGTGGTGCCGCCAGGGCACCGGCTCGCCGAACGGGAAGTCATCACGCCCGCGGACCTGGCCGGCGAATCGTTCATCTCGATGAGCCACGGCGATGGCCTGCGCGCCGCCGTCGACGCCGCCTTTGCCGGCGATGACCAGCGCGTGATGCATTTCGAGACGCCCTATGGCGCCACCATCTGCAAGCTGGTGGGCCTCGGGCTCGGCGTGGGGATCGTCAACCCGCTCGTCGCGCGCGAGCATGCCGGCGAAGTGGTGGTTCGGCCGTTTCAGCCGCAGATTCCGTTCGTCAGCTATCTGCTGCTGGCGCGCAACCGGCCCGTCAACGTGCTGGTGGACCGGTTTACCGAGCGGATGATCGAGGTGATCGACGCCGAAATGACATCGCTGCCGCCGGGCCTATCAGGTTATTGCATGGGAGCCTGACGGACTCGTATTTGCCGCTGCGGCGCACGCGCCGCATACTCGCTCGAACCGACACACCGGGTCCGATCCAATGCCGATCGGGCGATTTGACCGGTGGCATCACGATTCCTGCGAGACCCACATGAGATTCACCAGGGCCCAAGGCCCGCATCGTTCGCTGCGGAGGCGCGCCTGATGACGGCAGCCTCCACCTCCCGATATCCGTTGTTCGACGTTGCCGTGGTTGGCGCTGGCCTGGTCGGCTCGGCGCTGGCCTATGGGCTGCGCCAGCATGCCGGTTCGATCGCCGTGCTCGACGAGGGCGATATCGCGCTGCGGGCGTCCCGCGGCAATTTCGGCCTGGTCTGGCTGCAGAGCAAGGGCTATGGCATGGGCGCCTACAGCCGCTGGACCCTGAAGTCCACGCGGCTGTGGCCGACGCTGGCGGCCGACCTGCTGCAGGAGACCGGCATCGACGTCGCGCTCGAGCAGAAGGGCGGGCTGACGCCGCTGATGGGCGACTACGAGATCGAGGCGCGGCTGGCGTGGGTCAACACGCTGATGTCGCAGCCGGACGTCGAGCCTTATGAGTGGAAGCTGCTGGACCACCATCAGGCCGCGTCGCTGGTGCCGGGCCTCGGACCGGATGTCACCGGCGCGATCTGGACCCCGCACGACGGCATCGTCAATCCGCTGAAGCTGCTGCGCGCGTTCCATACCGCGTTCAGCACCAGCGGAGTGCAATACCTGCCGCACCACGGCGTGACCGGCATCGTGCAGCAAGCCGGCGGCGAATTCGTGCTGACCACCGCCAACGGGGTCGTGCGTGCGCGCAAGGTGGTGCTGGCCGGCGGACTGCGCAATGGCGATCTGGGCCGCATGGTCGGCATCGATCTGCCGATGGCCCCGCAACGCGGCCAGATCCTGGTCCTCGAACGGACGCGCCGGCTGCTCGATACGCCGATGGTCACGCTGCGCCAGAACGACGAGGGCAGCTGGCTGGTCGGCGACTCGCAGGAAGACGCCGGCTACAACGACCACGTCACCACGCTGCCCGTGCTGGCCACGCTGGCCGACCGCGCCGTGCGTACGCTGCCCGCGCTGCGCGACGTGCGCGCGGTGCGCGCCTGGTCCGCGCTGCGCGTGCGGGCCAAGGACGGCTTCCCGGTCTACGAGCAATCGGGCACGCACCCTGGCGCGTTCGTCGTGACCTGCCACAGTGGCGTGACGCTGGCGGCAACGCATGCGCTGCACCTGGCCCCGATCATCGCCGCCGGCGAACTGCCGCCCGAGCTGGCCACTTTCTCGACCCGGAGGTTTCATGTTCCGAAGAATTGACGCGGTCGTCTCGCAAGCGGCGGACCGCAAGGTGCGGGTCACGGTCGATGGTGCCTCGCTGGAATGCCGCGAGGGCGACAGCGTCGCCGCGGCGCTGTTTGCGGCCGGCGTGCTCGCCTGCCGGGACACCGCGGTGTCCGGCGCCGCGCGCGGACCGTTCTGCATGATGGGCGTCTGCTACGACTGCCTGGTGCGCATCGACGGCCGGCCCAACCAGCAGGCCTGCATGACCCCGGTGCGCGAGGGCATGACGGTGGAGCGCCAGCTTGGCGCGCGCGAGGTGGCCGCATGAGCGGGGACATCATGACCTGCGACCTGCTCGTGGTCGGCGCAGGCCCCGCGGGCCTCGCCGCCGCGACGCGTGCCCCCGGGCTCGGCCTGTCGACGGTGCTGATCGACGAGCAGCCGGCGCCGGGCGGGCAGATCTATCGCGCCATCGGCAATACGCCGGTGCGCAATCGCGCGATCCTCGGCGAAGACTACTGGCATGGCGAGAGCCTGCTCGAACCGTTCGCCAGAAGCGGGGCGCGGCATCTGTCCGGCGCCACCGTGTGGTCGATCAACGCCCACGAGGGGCAGGCCGCGGCTGGCGCCGAAGGGCAGGGCGAGGGCCCGCGTGCCGGCTTCGAGGTCGCCTATTCGATCGCCCGGCCCGGCCAGGACCCGCAGGCCGCGCTGCTGCATTGCCGCCATATCGTGCTGGCCACCGGCGCGCAGGAACGGCCATTCCCGATTCCGGGCTGGACGTTGCCGGGCGTCATCACCGCGGGCGCGGCGCAGATCCTGCTGAAGACCTCGGGCGTCGTGCCGGAGGGGCGCACGGTGCTGGTCGGCGGCGGTCCGCTGCTCTATCTGCTGGCGTGGCAGTACCTGAATGCGGGCGTCAAGCTCGAAGCCATTCTCGAAACCACCGACGCCGGCCAATGGCGCAAGGCGCTGCCGCATGCCTGGGGCTTCCTGCGTTCGCCTTATCTCGGCAAGGGGCTGAAGCTGCTGCGCAAGGTCCGCAAGGCGGTGCCGATCGTCAACGGCGTGACGGCGCTCGAAGCGCTGGCCGGTTCCGACGGCAAGGTCGCTCAATTGCGCTACCGGGCCGGAGGGCAGGACCGCACGATCGCGGTCGACCAGGTGCTGCTGCACCAGGGCGTCGTGCCCAATACCAATCTGTCCCGCGCGGCCGGCGCCGAGCACGCATGGAACGAGCGGCAGGACTGCTGGGAACCCGTGGTGGACGCCTGGGGCGCGACCTCGGTGCCGCACCTGACCATTGCCGGCGATGGCGCCGGCATCGCGGGGGCGGTGGCTGCGGAGCATCGCGGCCGGATCGCGGCGCTGCATGCCGCCGCGGACCTCGGCCGGATCGGCATTGCCACGCGCGACAGCGAGGCCTCGGCGCATGTTGCGGCGCTCGCCCGGGCGACGCGCGGGCGCGAGTTCTTCGAGATCCTGTATCGCCCGCTGGCCCAGTTCCGGCGCCCGGTCGGCGACACCATCGTCTGCCGCTGCGAGGAGGCCACCGCGGAACAGGTGCGCCACGCCGCGCGCATCGGCTGCCAGGGTCCGAACCAGCTGAAGGCGTTCCTGCGCTGCGGCATGGGTCCTTGCCAGGGGCGTTTCTGCGGGCTGACCGTCACCGAGCTGATCGCCGACGAGCAGCAACGCCATCCGCGCGACGTGGGCTACTACCGGCTGCGTTTCCCGACCAAGCCGGTGACGCTCGGCGAGATCGCGACGCTGCCGCAGACGCAGGCATCGCGCGAGGCCGTGGTGCGCTTCAAGAAATGAAGCGACGCATGGCGATGCAGCACACCGGCCCGCACGGCGGGCCGGCCTGAATACAGCAACACCACAATAAGCGAGCAAGGCCGGAGCGCCCCGTGGCATGCCGAGTCTTGCCGATTGCACCAGCACAGCGACGAAACCTGAGAGCACTCCCCAAACTATCTATCGAGGTTCAACCATGGCGTTTTCCAAGATTGTCCCGGCTCTCGCCCTCGCATTGGCCGCCACCCATGGCATCGCGCAGGACTTGCCGGCGGGCCCCATCCGGATGCTGGTCGGCTTTGCACCCGGCGGCGGCAACGATGTGATTGCCCGCCTGGTTTCGACGCAGTTTCAGTTGAATACCAAGACCACCGTCGTGGTCGAAAACAAGCCCGGTGGCGGCAGCACGATCGCGACCGCCGAGATGACGCGCGGCAAGCCCGATGGCTCGGTGCTGCTGCTCGGTTCGGTGGGCGGGCAGGCGATTGCGCCGTCGATCTACAGCAAGCTGCCTTACGATCCGGTCAAGGGCGTGCAGCCGGTTTCGCTGGTCGCCAAGTCCGCCAACGCGCTGGTCGTCAACAACGATCTGCCGGTCAAGACCGTGCAGGAGCTGGTGGCCTATGCCAAGGCCAATCCCGGCAAGCTGAACGTGACGTCGCCGGGCAACGGCACCATCTCGCACCTGTCGGCCGAGCTGTTCAAGAGCATGGCCGGCGTCTCGATCACGCACGTGCCGTACCGCGGCGATGCGCCGGCGATGCAGGACGTGATGGCGGGCCAGGCGCAGATGACGTTCGCCAGCCTGCCGTCGGCGAAGGCCGGCGCGGATTCCGGCAAGGTCCGCATTCTGGCGGTCACCAGCACCAAGCGCGTCGAGACGATGCCAAACGTACCGACGATCGCCGAATCGGGCGTGCCGGGCTATGAGGTCGTGTCGTGGTACGGCGTGTTCACCACCGGCGGCACGCCGATGCCGACGGTCAACCGCCTTGCACAGGAAATCGCCGCGGTGATCGCCCAGCCGTCCATCCGCGACGCGATCGCCAAGCAGGGCATGGAGCCGAGCGCGCTCGGTCCGGTCGAGTTCACGCAGCTGGTCAATCGCGACACGCAGAAGTGGGCCAAGGTCGTGAAGACCGTCGGCATCAAGCTGGACTGAATGGCCTGCGGTCCGCTGGCCGGCGGACCTGCCGCCGCCGCGAGGCTGTGCGGCGCGACGCCGAACCTGGTGCCGGTCCGGTAGCGCGTGGCGATGTATTCCTTCCCGGAATACATCGCCGAAAAATCTTCACGCCGGACTTCGCGCGCTACTCCATACTCGCTGCATCATCGAACGCAGCGATCGTGGAGGAGCACCGTGAGAATTGCATGCGCATGGATCTTGATGGCGGGCGCGCTGGGCATGTCGATGCCGTCGGCACAGGCGGCGTGGCCCGAGAAGCCGATCAAGCTGATCGTACCGACCGCGGCCGGCGGTGCCCCCGACATCGTTGCCCGCCTGTTCGGCGACGCGCTGTCCAAGCGGCTGGGCCAGGCCATCGTCGTCGAAAACCGGCCCGGTGCCGGTGGCAATATCGGCATGCAGGCCCTGCTGCAGGCGCCCGCCGACGGCTACACCATCGCCTACGGCAACAACGCCACGCTGGCGACCAACCGGTTCCTCTATAGCAAGCTGCCGTACGATCCGGACAAGCTCGTGCCCATCGTCGGGCTCGTGACGACGTTCAATATCCTCGCGGTCAACAACGCGCTGCCGGTCAAGTCCGTGCGCGAGCTGATCGCCTATGCGCAGGCCAATCCCGGCAAGCTGTCGATGGGGTCCGCCGGCAATGGCACGACCAGCCATCTGGGCGGTGAGTTGTTCAAGACCCTGGCCCATCTCAATATCGAGCACGTGCCATACAAGGGCAGCACGCCGGCGCTGCAGGACCTGGTCGGCAATAACGTGCACCTGATGTTCGACAACGTGCCGTCGATCGGGCCCTATGTCAGCAGCAACAAGGTGCGGGCGCTTGCCGTGACATCGACCAGGCGCTCACCGCATTTCCCGCAGGTGCCGACGATGGACGAAGCCGGCATCAAGGGCTACGAATTGACCGCATGGGCCGGCCTGGTCGGTGCGCCCGGCATGCCGGCCGAGGTGGTCGACCGGCTCAATCGCGAGGTCAATGCGGTGATTCGTGATCCCGGTTTCCGTGCGCAGCTGGACCGGCTTTCGTTCGAACCGCTGGGCGGATCGCCGCGCGACTTCCAGGCGCTGGTGACATCGGAGACCGTGAAGTTCGGCGAGCTGGTGCGCAAGAGCGGCGCCAAGGTCGATTGAGGGCGAACGGCATGCCATCTCATTTCGATCTGATCATCCGCAACGGCGACCTGATCGACGGCAGCGGCGCGCCCCGACGCTGCGCCGACGTGGCGGTGCGCGACGGCGTCATCGCCGCGATCGGCGTCGCGCCCGACGCCACCGCCGACGAGGTCGTCGATGCCGCCGGCATGGTCGTCGCGCCCGGATTCATCGACACCCATACGCACGACGACTGGATGGTCTTCCAGTCGCCGCAGATGCTGCCCAAGGTAACGCAGGGCGTCACCACGATCATCGCGGGCAACTGCGGCATCAGCCTGTTTCCGCTGGTCACCGACACGATTCCGCCCGCGCCGCTCGACATCATGCGCGGCGGCTTCGTCTTCGAGTCGGTGAGGGACTACCGCGAGGCGTTCGCCGCGCGGCCGGCCGCCGTCAACGTATCGGTGCTGGTCGGCCAATCGACGCTGCGCGCGCGGCGTGTGGGAGAGCTGGGACGCCCCGCGCGCGACGATGAGATCGAACACATGCGGCGCGACGTGGAGCAGGCCCTGCTGGAGGGCGCGATCGGCGTTTCCACCGGCACCTTCTATCCGCCGTCGGCGGCGGCGCCCGAGCAGGAGATCCTGCGGATGTGCGAGCCGATGCGGCGGCTGGGCGGCGTGTTGGTCTCGCATATGCGCGACGAAAGCGACAAGGTCGCCGAGGCGATCGACGAGACCGCCCGCCTGGGCCGCGCGCTCGATGTGCCGACCGTGATCTCGCACCACAAGCTGGTCGGCAAGCGCAATCACGGCCGCAGCCGCGAGACGCTGGCGCAGGTGCGGGAACTGGCGCAGAACATGCCGCTCTGCATGGACTGCTATCCGTACGCGGCGTCGTCGACCATGTTGCGCCCGGAACGGGTGGACCAGTGCGACCGCATCCTGATCACATGGTCTGCCTCGCATCCCGAGGCGGCGGGCCGATATCTGGAGGATCTGGCGCGGGAGTGGCAGCGTTCGCGGCGGGAGGTGGCCGAGGCCTTGCTGCCCGGCGGCGCGGTGTACTTCATCATGGACGAAGGCGATGTGCGGGACATCCTGCGCTACCCCGACACGATGATCGGCTCCGACGGCATTCCGTCCGACGAAACGCCGCATCCCCGCCTGTGGGGAACCTTCCCCCGCGTGTTGGGGCTGTACTCGCGCGAGCTTGGCTTGTTCCCGCTCGAGCGCGCCGTTTACAAGATGACCGGTCTGCCCGCACAGCGCTTCGGACTGCAGGGAAGGGGCCACCTCGCCGTCGGCAAGGTCGCCGACATCGCGGTGTTCGATCCGGCAACCGTCCGCGACTGCGCGACCTTCGATGCGCCCACGCAGCCGTCGGTCGGCATCCGGGACGTATTCGTGGCGGGGCAGGCGACGCTGCGCGATGGCGTGCCCACCGCCAACCGGCCCGGACGCTTCGTGACGTCGACCCTGGTCAGGTCGGGCGCGCCGGCGTGAGCCGATGTCGCGGGCGGTGCGCGTCAGCCTTGGCCGTCTGCAGCAGCCAGTCGAGAAAGGTGACGAGGGTAGGGTTGGCGCGCTTCTCGTCGAGGCAGACGAAGTAGTACGACTTCGGCGACAGATAGCTGATGTCCGACAGCCGGATCAGCCGGCCGGCCCGCAGGTCGTCGCCGGCCACGAATTCCGGCAGCAGCGCGATGCCCATGCCGCTGACCGCGGCCTGCAGGCCCATGGTGAGCAGCCCGTAACGCGGACCGTCACCCGGCCTGGCCACCTTGGCGCCGATCTGTGCGAGATAGGCCGGCCATGCGTCCAGCGCGGTATGTTGATGGAGCAGCGGCAACTGCCGCAGCGCCTGCGCCAACGAGCCACCGCGTGGCAGCCGGTCCGGCGCACACACCGGGAACAGCTCCAGCGGCATGACCTCGACGCCGAAATGGCCGGGCGGGGGTCCGCCGCAGTACATGATGGCGGCGTCCAGGCCGCTGTGGGGCAGGTCGACAGGCCCGACCTTGGTGGTGATGTTCAGCTGGATCTGCGGATGCTGCTTGGCAAACTGCAGCATGCGCGGCAGCAGCCAGATGTTGCCCAGCGAGACCGGCACCGACAGGTCGAGCCGCCCGCCGGACCCGCGGCCGGTGAGCACTTCGAGCGTGGCTTCCTCGAGCAGGGTCAATACCTGTCTGACGCGCTTCAGATACTCCGCGCCGGTCGCGGTCGCGACGACGCCGCCCTTGCGCCGGTCGAGCAGCCGCACGCCGAGGAAGTTTTCCAGCTCCGTCAGCTGCTTGCTGACCGCGCTCTGCGTCAGGCACAGCTCGTCGGCGGCCTCGGTCACGCTTCCCTTGCGCACGGTCGCTTCGAGAGCGACCAGATTGGCAAGGGCAGGCAGGTTCCGGCTGGTGGTGCTTTTCATCGCGACATCCTCGGGGCGGGCGGCAGCGTTCGGTGCCATGGCGGAAAACCGGGGCTGCGCCATTGTCGTTCATGTATTCCGTGAAGGAAACCAACACGATGTCCGATCGTTCTGCGGATGAAAGGGCCACCACCGCTGATCCGGCGGCCACCAGCGAGATGGCCCCGGCATCCGATGTCTTCGAATTGCCGATCGCGGAACTGGCGCGCCGCATGGACGCCGGCACGCTGACCGCCGAACAACTGGTGGCAGGCCACCTGGCACGCATCCAGGCGTTCGATCGCGACGGCCCGTCGATCAATGCGATCAGCCACCTGCACCCCGACGCGCTGCGCGAGGCGGCTCGGCTGGACCGTGAACGGCGGCGGTATGGTGCCAGGAGTCCGCTGCATGGCATCCCGATGGTGGTCAAGGACAATATCGACACCGCGGGATTGCCAACCACGGCCGGCTGCGCGGCACTGTACGACGCGCAGCCCGCGGCCGACGCGCCGGTGGTCGCACGGTTGCGTGCCGCCGGTGCGATCGTGCTCGGCAAGGCCAATATGTCGGAGCTTGCCGCCTCCAATGGACGCTTCGGCTACAGCTCGGCGAGCGGCCTGACGTTGAATCCATACCGGCTGTCCCGCAACGCCAGCGGCTCCAGCAGCGGCACGGGCGCCGCAGTGGCGGCCGGCTTTGCGGTGTTCGGACTCGGCACCGATTCGTTCGGGTCGGTACGCGGACCGGCCTGTGTGCATGCGCTGGTCGGGGTTCGTCCGACCCATGGCCTGCTGGAGGCGGCCGGCGTGCTGCCGCTGGCGCAGTCCTTCGATACGGTAGGACCGCTGGCCCGCAGCGTCGACGACGCGGCGCTGGTGCTGGGGGCGCTGGCCCCGCAAGCCGGCCTTGACCACACCGAGCAACAGCTTGCCGGCCGGCGGCTCGGTATCGTGATGGACTTCAACGGCGCCAACGACGAGATCGACGCGCTGTTTTCGCGAGCATGCGCGGACCTGGTGACTGCCGGTGCGTCCATCGTGCCGGTCGCGCTGCCGGCCGATGCGCGGCAGCTGTACGAGCGTGTGCTGGGCGATATCGCGCGAAGCGAATGGGCAGGGCAGCTCGACCGCTATCTGGCCGCGCTGCCGTCGTCATGCCCGCGCGATACGGCGGCGCTGCTGGCGCGGATCGATGCACTGGAGGGCGATGCGCAAGGTGGCGATGCGCAAGGTGGCGATGCGTCGATGGCCGGCGCGCGAATCGCCGATGCGTCGCGACGCTCACCGAACCCGGTGACGATCGCCGCGCTGCGCCATGCCCTGGCAACGTGCAACGAACCGCCTCGCCTCGGCCTGTCCGCCGCGCGCGCATTCGGCGCTGCGCTGGCCGGCCTGATGCAGTCCAGCGGCTGTGCCGCGCTGGTGTTTCCCACGCTCGCGTGTCCGGCGTCGCCGCGCTTCGATCGCAGCGATCCGACCTACCGCTGCCGCGTCTCCAATCCGCTGGCGGCGATGCACATGGCCAGCGCGGCCGGCTTTCCCGAGATCAGCGTGCCAATGGGCTGGACCGAGGCCGGCGTTCCGGCCGGGCTGTCGCTGCTGGGCCGTGCCGGCGACGACCGCCTGCTGCTCGGCATCGCCCGCGATTACGAGGCGGCGACGCGGCATCGCCGGCCGCCTCCCTTGGGGTAGGAGTTCGTTCCCGGCAACGCGGAGCCACCGCTTAACCGAAAGGATGAGAGCCCGCTACGAATCGACTATCGCTGAACAACCGAAGGACAGCTGCGTCAGGCGATCGCGCTGCCTACCATGTGTTCACGGACTTGCGCGGCAAGTCCCGGCGGGCGAGGCGACAGGCATCCCCGTCTCCCATCCCATTCATCCAGGAGTCATCATGATCGCCAAACACCTCGCTCCCATCCTCGTGGCCTGCGGCCTTGCTTTCGTCAGCGCGCTTGGCTCGGGTCTGGCCAATGCCACCGAGTCGGGCAAGCACCTGGCCAAGGGCGCCCGGCAAGGCTACAACATCGACAAGGCCCGCGACTTCTTCACCGAAGGGGCGCGCTACATCGTCCAACCCGGCAATCGGGCCGGCTTCGCGCGGACTGGCCAGGATCTCACCGGTGTATCCGCGCCTCCGGGGCAGACCCGCGTATGATCGCGGGGCGCCATACCGGCGCCCCTCTCCGACAGCAAGGGGAGGCGAGCCCCGCTCGTGCGGGCAGGGCGAGCGCCGCCGGGATAAAGATGACGCTGGCATGGCTCGGCATCTGCATCGCCAGTTGCGGCATGGCGGTCGCCACCGCGATGTGGACCGCTACCTGAGCGGTCCTTCTCGGGCGGCAGCCTGGTCGTCCTGCGCCGCGTTCGCCGCCAGCAGCGGCAATCGTACGATCATTCTGGCGCCGCCTTCCGGCGGCGATTCGGCTTCGATGCTTCCGCCGTGCGATTCGACGATGTTCCGGCAGATGGACAGGCCCATACCCATCCCGTCGGGCTTGGTGGTGTAGAAGGCGTTGAACAGGTGCTGCATATCGCCGGTCTCGATGCCGGGCCCGGTGTCGCTGACGATCAGCAGCACCGTATTGTCGGGTATGACGCGGCTTGCCAGTGTCAAGCGCCGACGCCCGTTCAAGCCAGACATCGCCTGTGCCGCGTTCACCATCAGGTTGACCAACACCTGCTGCAGCTGGGTCGCGTCTCCATGGATGCGTGCGTTCCCCGCATCGAGATCGAGTACGGCCGACACCTGGTGATCCTGCAGCTCGCGCCGCACGAGCTCGAGCGAGCAGGCGACCAGATCGTCCACGGCGATTTGCACATACTTCGGCTCGGATTTCTGTGCCATCGCGCGGATCTGCCGGATGATGTCGCTCGCGCGGTTGGCGTCGCGGATGATCTGTTCGATCGATGCCGACGCCTCGGCGATATCCGGCTCGGACCGCTGCAGCCAGCGCAGCGCCGAATTTCCGCATGTCGAGATGGCGGCGATCGGCTGTGTCACCTCGTGGGCGATGGACGCCGCGAGCTGGCCCAAGGTCGTGACGCGGGACACGTGCGCCAGCTCGGCCATGGTCCGATGCAGGGCCTGCTGGGTCTGCGTGGCATCGGTGATATCCATCAACGCGCCCACATACTCGTGATTGTCGCCGCTGCTGGCGCTACGGCGGGCAACCAGGTGGACATGCCGCACGGCGCCGTCGGGCATCAGCAGGCGATGCCGCAGGTCGACCGCCGGCGTGCCCCCCAGCATCGCACCGTGTACCCGCTGCACTTCGGCGAGATCGTCCGGGTGCACGCGCACCAGCACCGCGCCGAAGTGCACGGTTTCACCGCATCGATAGCCGAGGATCCGGTAGGCCTCGTCGGACCATACCATCGTGTTGGCTGGCAGCCGGATGGCGATGCTGCCGGTCTTGCTCAGCCTCTGCGCCTCGGCCAGAAAGGCCTCGCTGCGTGCCAGCGCGGTTTCGGTATGGCGCCGCCGTGCCATGTCGGCCAGGTTGCGCAACGCGAGCAGCGTGGTGGTACCAATGGCGAGCACGGCGAAGAGGAAGCGTGCCAGTTGCCCGTGGCCCGGCTCGTGCGGGCTGGGGGAAGCGGCAAAGGCCAATATCGCCAGCAGCAGCGACGCCCCGGCCGCGATGCGCGTGTCACGGATGGAGCCGCTCAGCGCAACCAGCAGGATCACAAGCACATAGACGACCGCGATGGCGAAATCGAGCGGCGTGAACGCGTCGATGACGAAGACGGCAAGCGCCAGGATGCTGGCAGCGCCCTTCAGTAGCCAGTGGGCAGTCGTGTTGTACATGGCGCTTCCATTTGTCCTGACTTTCTTCTTGGGGCGTGCCATCGACAGGGTCACGGTCCGGCCTGGATAGTAGCCTGCAATGTCCGGGTCATGAATCATATGGAAGTATGAGCAAATGTCCATGCATTTCCGAAATGCGCATGGCTTCCGCGGAATCGAGGTCTCCCGTCGGCAGGCATGATGGGGAACGGTCCCAGTGGACCGCCCCGCCTGGTGCGAAGGTGACCCTGTACGGTGCATCGCTCCGGGCCAGTCAGAACCCCTTGCGCAGGAGCCACCATGAGCAATGCCATCCTCGACAATGATCCCGGTCTGGCCGTCGCCGACATCGCCGACCATCTGAACCCGTTGCTGGCGGACGTTTTCGCCCTGTACCTGAAAACCCGGAACTTTCACTGGCACATCTCGGGCCCGCACTTTCGGGACTATCACCTGATGCTGGACGAGCAGTCTCTGCAGATCCTCGCCATGACCGACGACATCGCCGAGCGCGTGCGCAAGATCGGCGGCACCACGCTGCACTCGATCGGCGAGATCGCGCGGCTGCAGCGCCTGCGCGACAACGACGAGATCGACGTCGCACCGCAGACGATGCTGCGCGAGCTCCATGCCGACAACCTGAAACTGGTGGAGGCGATGCTGGACGCGCATGCGATATGCGACGACCACGCGGATGTCGCCACGGCCAGCCTGCTGGAGAACTGGATCGACGAAGCGCAACGCCGGGCCTGGTTCCTGGCCGAAGCCGTGAAGTGACAGCCTTTCGGCCGTGCCATGCAAGAACGCCCTCCCGTACGGAGGGGAGGGCGTTGGCTTGATGCCATGCCGGGGCGGCGCGCCGTCCGGCGCATGGCGTCAGCGGTCGAGGATGCCGGACGATAGCGCCGGCGACGGCGATTCGTGGCGCACCTTGACCCGCCAGCAGTGCGGCGTATCGCCCACGAAGCGCTTGAAGACCGTTGTGAAATGGGCCTGCGAGCGGAAGCCGCAGCGCATGGCCACGTCCAGCACCGTGCCTTCGTCGCCGCGCAGCAGGTCCTGTGCGCGCTCGATGCGGCGGCGCACCAGATACTCGTGAGGACGCATGCCGGTGGCGCGGCGGAACTGCGCGGCAAAATACATCCGGGTCAGGCCAACGCTGCCGGCCATGTCCGCCAGGCCGATCGGAGCCGAAAGATTGGCGTCGATGAACGAGAATGCGCGGCGCAGCCGCCATTGCGGCAAGGCATTGGGAACATGCCGGCTGGTCGCCATGCGCCGGACATGATTGGCGACCACGCGGGCCACGATCGCCTGCGCCACGCTCGCCGCGAACATGCGCCCGACGCCGTGATCGTGCGTGTGTGCCACGGCCATTGCCTGTCCCAGACGTTCCAGCGCCGGATCGGCATAGACAAAGGGGTCGTCCAGCAGCAATCCGCCTTCGCAGCGGTGGCCGAACTGGTCTGCAAAACAGGCTGCCAGCATCGATTGCGGCACGAACAGATGCAGCACGTCGGCCGCCGAAGCGTAGACTGCGCTGGCCGGGGTGCCGGGCGGCGTCACATGGACGGCGCCCGCGGTTAGGCGGCCGTCGAACACCGGGATGCCCGCGCATAGCAGGCGGACCGAACTCGATCGCAGATTCACCGCAATGCAATGGCGCGATGGGTCACCGGTATGCGAGACCGAGAGCGGTGCCTCGCCGTCCCAGGTCCAGCGCGACACCACGATCATCTCGTCGCCGCTTGCCGCCGGGCCGGCAGCATCGGCGGGCTCGCGCCATCGCTGCTCCCGTTGCACGAATGCCGGTACGTAAGCCGCGGCGATACGCGCGGGTTGCGGCATCCCGGCGCGCATGGTATCGGGCCTCTCTCGAACGGTGGTCGATATGTCTTCCATGGCTTGGTTTCCGTGGTTTCCCGCCCTGGCGTGACAAGACGGGAAGGGAGCCAGCGCCGGACCGTGGCCGGAGCCGGCATGACGGCACGGTCAGGCGACGATGCCGCCGTTTACGCGAATCGTCTGACCGTTGATCCAGGCGCCGTCATCGCTGATCAGGAAGGCGACGACCGGCGCCATGTCTGTCGCGTGGCCCAGTCGTCCGAGCGGGGTCATGGCGGCGAATGCCTTCAGCCGATCCTCGCTGTTGGCCTGCAGCAGCAGCTCGGTATCGGTCGGACCCGGTGCCACGGCGTTGACGCGGATGCCGCGCGGGCCGATTTCCTTCGACAGGCTGCGCGTCAGCGCTTCGACCGCCGCCTTGGAGGCGCAGTAGGGACCGTATCCCGCCGGCGCCATGCCGATGACGCTGGTCGACACATTGACGATGCTGCCGTTGTCGCGCAGGCGCAGCGCCGCCAGCTTGCAGCCGTTCAGCACGCCCCGGACATTGATGGCGAACATCCGGTCGAATGTCGCCTCGTCGACGCTGGCGATCGGCGTATTGCGCATCAGCCCGGCGTTGTTGACTAGCACGTCGACGCCGCCGAAATGCCGCTCGGCCGCGTCGAAGACCTGTTCGAAGTCTTCCTTGCGCGAGACGTCGCCCAGCACGGCAAGCGCGCGGCCGCCGGCCGCTTCGATCTCGGCCACGAGGCCAGCGGCGGCGCCCGCATCGGACGCATAGTTGACGATGACATTCATGTCCAGCGATGCCAGCTTGCGGGCGATCTCCGCGCCAATGCCGCGCGATGCGCCGGTGACGATTGCGGTCCTGTTTTTCAGGGAATTCATGGCGAATCTCCGTCGAGAATCGAGTGATGACGCACCGGTCCGCCGCATGCGACGGACCGGCGGGGGCGGTTACTGCGCGAGGTGCTGGCGGATGCCGTCGCCGATCTGCTGCAGGGCGGCCTCGGTGGACGGCACGTGGCGCAGCGCGTTGAGCAGCACGAAGTCGTGAATCGTCCCGTTGTAGCGAACGGCGGCGACATTGACGCCCGCGTCCTTCAGCTTTCGTGCATAGGCCTCGCCCTCGTCGCGCAGCGGATCGTTCTCGGCGGTGACGACGAGAGCCGGCGGCAGGCCCTTGAGCTGCTCGACGCTGGCGCGCAGAGGCGAGACATAGGGGTTGTTGCGCATCGCGGCATCCGGCACATAGAGGTTCCAGCCGTATTCCATGAACGACCGTGCCAGGAAACGGTCCTTGCCGAACTGGTGATACGACGCGGTATCGACACTGGCGTCCGTGGCCGGAATCAGCAGTACCTGATAGCGGATTGCAGGACCATGGCGATCCTTCGCCATCAGCGCCAGCGCCGCCGTCATGTTTCCGCCCACGGAATTGCCGGCGACGGCGATGCGGGTGCCGTCGGCGCCCAGCGCATCCGCATGGGCGGCGATCCACTTCAGCGCCGCGTACGATTCCTCCAGCTGCGTCGGAAATTTGGCTTGCGGCAGTGGGGTGTATTCGACAAACACGCCGACGTGGCCGCTGGCCACGACCATGTCGCGCAGCAGACGCTGGTGATTGGCGAAGTTGCCGACGATCCAGACACCGCCGTGGAGAAACAGCAGCACACCGGGCTTGCCGGTAGTGTGCTCGGGCTTCATCACGTACAGCTTCACGGTTCGGCCATCCTGCGTGATGGTGCGCTCCGTCGTGGTCACGCCCGACATATCGACCTTGGTCTGGCTCTGCAGCCCGGTCAGGATCTCCTGCGGCCTGGGCTGCGGCAGTTCCCAGAACGGGCTGCTGTCCTTGTTCAGTTCCGTCAGGAATGCCCGAACCGGCGGGTCGAGGTGGTCGTCGGCCGACACGGGTTGGGCGGACACTTGGTTGCTCATGATGGTGGCTCCGAGAATGAGTGGGGCGATCTTGTTGAGGCGAATCATTGTTGCCATTCCTCAAGCGAGGTTGTCGGGATATCAGGCGCTGCGCCAGCATCGCCAGTCATTTACGCGCCATCGCGTCCGATCGACCGGCGATGAAAGGATTGTTGGTCGTGTGCCCCGGCAAATCACCTATTCGCGCGTATAGGCCCGGCTGTGCAGCGGCATGATGCGTGATTCCAATTCCCTGATTTCATTCGGAAATTCATCAGAGAATTCGGTGGTTTAGGCGGGCCTATACTTCGGCATGAGCAGGGCTGCCGACCGCATGCCTTCGCTGTGGTCAGGCGATGTCCTGCAGGCCAGGTCGGCCGAAAATCCGCAGCCGACCGCATCGGCCGGCAGAATAAAAAATGGCCGCGGGATCCAGTCCCGCGGCCGTTTTTCCCGACGCGCTTGCCGATGTGTCAGACAGGGCTAGCCATGCGAGATCGTGGCGACGGCAAGCAAGTCCTCCAGCCCGATCCGGCGCAGCAGTTCGGCGCGTACTCGGTCCGCCATGGCATTGACCACCCTGGCGCCGTCGTCGGAGGGGTCGATCGTCGTGCGCAAAGGCCGCGTGCCATGAGGGAGTGCCACCACGCGCGCAATTTCGCGTGCGACGTCGGCCGCGTCGGCGTCCTTCGGTTCCAGGGCGGCCATGCCACGCAGCAGCTGGTCCTCCAGTCCCCGATACGGGCCGCCGTCGTATGCCGCCAGGCGGTCGGTGTCGGCCGGCCGGCCGGCATGGGCATAGTGGTTCGTACCCTTGGTGAACGATCCCGGCACGATGATGGCGGTCTCGATGCCCCAGCGCGCCAGCTCGCCCGCATAGCTGACTGCCAGAGCGTCCATCGCGGCCTTCGCGGCGAAGTACGGGCCGAGGTAGGGCGGCGTGCCGCCCCGTGTGCTGCTGCTCGATACCCATACCAGCAAGCCGTTGCCCCGGCTGCGCATGTGCCGCAATGCGGCGCGATTGACGCGCTGGGTACCGAGGACGTTGATGTCGTACAGCTGCGCGAACTGTTCCACCGTAAACGCTTCGGAAGGTCCGAAAACCATGTGGCCGGCGTTGTGGACCACGACATCGATGGCGCCTTGCTCGGCAAGAATCGTATCGACGGCGCGGTCGGCCGAATCCTGCGATTGCACATCGAGTTCGATGGGCCGAAGGTCTACGCCATGTTCGATGGCGTGGCGCCGCATGTCCGCGGCCGCTCGTGCATTGTGCCCGCCGATATTGCGCATGCTGGCGTAGACGGTGTGGCCGTCGGCGGACAGCGCCTGGGCGGTCATGGCGCCGAATCCGCTCGATGCGCCGGTGACCAGAATGACGTGTTTCATGCTTTGTACTCCTTCAGGGGAGGGTCGTCGGTGGCGGTGCGCGTTCAGGCGAAGCCGCCATTGGCGCGCACCACCTGGCCGTGGATCCATTCGCCGTCGGGGCCGACGAGGAAGGACACCACCCGCGCGATGTCGTCCGGCTCGCCCAGACGTTCCAGTGGCGCGACTCGTGCCAGTTCGGCGATCTGCGTGGCGTCCTTGTCCTTCAGGAACAGCGGTGTGGCCACGGGGCCCGGCGCAACCGCATTGACGGTGATGCCTCGGCCGCGCAGCTCGTTGGCCAGCACGCGTACCAGCCCCTCGGCGCCCGCCTTCGAGGCAATGTACGCACCGTAGCCTGGGAACGATTTGGCGATCACGCTGCTGGAGAGGACCACGATGCGGCCACCGGCGGTCAGCGTGTTGGCCGAAGCCGTCAGCAGGCAAAACGTGCCGCGCAGGTTGATGCGCACCGTGCGATCGAACAATTCGATGTCGCCGTCGGCGATGCGCGACAGCGGCATGATCCCGGCGCAATGCACCACCGCGTCGATCCGGCCGAAATGGCCGCGCGCATCGCCGAACAGTGCGTTGACCGCCGACTGCTCCGACACGTCGGCCGGCAGGGCCACCGCCGTGCCGCCGTTGGCGACGATCTCCGCGACGAGCTCGCGCGCCGGCCCTTCGCTGCCGGCGTAGTTTGCCGCGATCGCAAAGCCATCGCTTGCCAGGCGCATGGCGACCTGCTTGCCGATGCCACCGGAGGCGCCGGTGATCAATGCCACTTTCTGGGTGTTGTTCATGTTCTCTGCCTCGAGTTGGATAGGGCCTTCAGCTTATGTACGATGCGGGGTGCGTGTTTTCGCGGCGCCGGGGCGGTTTTCGGATCCGCACGACGAGCTGGAAACCGGCGCGGGAAAGCTGCCCGGAGCCGGTCGTGCGCGCATCCGGGGCCTATACGAAGGCATAGTGGTGACCCGAGGGCCGGGCGGTTAGCATGGCGCCATGAGACTGAAGTGAGGTACTGGTTTGGCCACGAACCTGGAAGTCGCAATCATTGACGACGACGAATCCATCCGCACTGCCACATCCGGGCTGGTGCGGTCCCTGGGTTGGGCGGCCCGCACCTACTCGTCCGCGCAGGCATTTCTCGCGGCCGCCGGGCATGCCAGTGCGACCTGCATCATCTCGGACATCCAGATGCCCGCCATGAGCGGGCTGGAACTGCTGCGCCTGCTGAGGGCACAAGGCAGCGAGATTCCCGTCATCTTCATTACCGCCTTCTGTACGGAGGCCATCCGCCGTGAAGCGCTGCGCGCCGGCGCGGTGGCATTCCTGTGCAAGCCGGTCAATGGCGCGGAAATCCAGCACTGCCTGGAGATCGTGGCTTCGGGTTCTCCTGCCGGTCCGCGCTAGCGGGCCCGCGTATACGGACATCGTATGCCTCGCCTGCATCCATTCGGCATGCCCTTGACGCGGAGTCAACGGCGTGGGAGGGCCACGGCCATGGCCCCGTCGACGCTCGACCTCGCTGCCGGCGCCGCGCCGCTTCCGATCGTCCTGGCCGGCTTGATCGCCGTCGCGATCTTCCTGGTCGACGCCTTCACGCCGTATCAGATCGCGGTCGCGGTGCTTTATGTGCTGGTGGTCCAGCTGGTGGCGGCATCGGGCTCGTATCGGGCCACGGCCGCTGCCAGCATCATCTGCGTGGCCTTGACGTTGGTGGCATACATGCTGGTCCACGACCTGGAGCAGATGTGGGGCGCCATCGGGCGTTGCATGGTCAGCCTGCTGGCATTGGCGGCAGCCACGGCGCTGTCGCTTCGGCACCTTCGCACGGCGGACCGCCTGCACGAACAGATTCAGCTGTTGAATCTGTCGCATGACGCCATCGTGATCTGCGACCTCAAGGGTGCCATTACCTTCTGGAACGACGGGGCCGAGGCCCTGTACGGATGGCGTGCGCCGCTGGCACTCGGCAAGTCTTTTCACGCCCTGACCGATACCCGGTTCCCGCCAGGGCGGGAACCGGGCATCGAGCGCCTGCTGGCCGAAGGTATGTGGGAGGGCGAAGTCCAGCGCAGGCATCGGGACGGCAGGGCGCTGATCGTTGCGAGCCGCATCGCACTGTGGCGCGACGGTCGCGGCCGCCCGATCGCCATCATGGCCACGAACAACGACATCACGGAGCGCCGCCGCACGGAGATCGAACTGGCACGCAGCGAGGCATTCCTGGCGGACGCCCAGCGGCTCAGCAGGACCGGCAGCGTCCTGCGCTATGCCGACTCCACCGAGATGGAATGGTCGGTGGAGTCCTATCGCATTCTCGGCTACGGCACGGACGAAACGCCCAGCTTCGAACGCGTCCTCGAGCGAACCCATCCCGAGGACCTGGAGCTGGTGAAAGGCATGGACGCAGCGATCCGGCACGGCGAACCGTTCATCGATGGCAAGCATCGCCTGGTGATGGCCGACGGGGAGATCAAGCATGTACGATTCGTCGCCCGGCTCAATGCGCGACATGGGAAACGAAGCGAGTATGTCGGCGCGCTGATGGACATCACCAGCGCGGTCGCGGCGCAGGAGGCCTTGCAGCGGTCGATGGCGGAGCTCGCCCATGTGTCCCGGCTGACCACGGTGGGCGGCCTGGCCACGACCATCGCACACGAAGTCACACAGCCGCTGGCGGCCATCGTAACCTGCGGCGACTCGGTGGCGCGCTGGCTGGACCGTCCCGATCCGAACGTGGCCGAGGCGCGACAGTCCGTCGAACAGATGATTCGCGACGCGCGTCGGGCTTCCGACATCGTCAAGCATATCCGCAGCATGGCGCAGCGGCGTGAGCCGCAGTGGGCGTGTGTGCGGATCAACGCGCTGGTACGCGATGCGTTGTCGTTGCTCGGCCGTGAATGCGCGTCGCGGCAGGTACAGGTCGAAACGCAACTGGATGCCGCGGAATTGCCGGTGCATGGCGACCCGGTGCAGTTGCAGCAGGTCCTGGTCAACCTGCTCGTCAACGCGGTCCAGGCTATGGCGGAGGTCGTCGCCCGTCCACGCGTGCTCCGGGTGAGCACCGCCTTGACAGAGGGACAGCGGGCGCGCATCGTCGTCACCGACACGGGACACGGTTTCGCCGACGGCGATGTCGAGCGGATATTCCGCGCGTTCTATACGACGAAGGAGAATGGGGTGGGGATGGGGCTATCGATCTGCAGGTCCATCGTGGAGGCGCACGGCGGACAGATTTGGGCAACGTCGGCCAAACCCGGCGCCCGGTTCCATGTGGAGTTGCCGCTCATGCGCGAAGGTGAATCATGAGCGCGGGGACTTCGGGCGGAAACGGGTCGCCGATCGTCTACGTCGTCGATGACGACGATTCGATGCGTTCGGCCGTGTCGATGCTGCTGCGTTCGGTGGGTTACGAGGTCGAGTCGTTCTCCTCGGCCACCGAGTTCCTGGCGGCGCCCATGCGGGACGTGCCCAGCTGTCTGATACTGGATGTCCGCCTGAAGGGCCAAAGCGGACTGGCCGTGCAGGAGCAGTTTGCCGCCAGCAGCATGCGGATTCCCATCATTTTCATGACGGCGCACGGCGACATTGCCATGTCGGTCAAGGCGATGAAGGCCGGTGCGATGGATTTCCTCGCCAAGCCGTTTCGCGATCAGGACATGCTCGACGCCGTGCAAAGCGCGCTGGCACGCGACGAAGCGCGGCGCCAACGCGATCGCGGCGAAGCGGACTTGCGGTTGCGCTATGCCCAACTGACGCCGCGCGAAAAGGAAGTCATGGCCTACGTGGTGCGCGGCCTGCTGAACAAGCAGATCGCAGCGGAACTGTCCGTCAGCGAGATCACGGTCAAGATCCACCGTGCGCAGGCGATGCGGAAAATGGGCGCAAGGTCGCTGGCCGAGTTCGTCCTGAAGGCCGAGGCGCTTGGTATCGTCGGCGCCGTCACACAAGGCGGCGCCGCGTCATAGCCGCCATTTCGGGGAGTGACCGCACGCTTGCCGTTGGCGCTCCGCTCGCCGGCAGCGTGAAGCAGAATCGGGTCCCGGATGCGCTCGTGGACGCTACCCAGATGTTGCCCCCATGCGCTTCGACGATCGATCTGGAGATCGACAGGCCCAGACCCATGCCGTCAGGTTTGGAACTGAAAAAGGGCTGAAACAGCGAAGCGGCGACGCTGGCATCGATACCGTGGCCGGTATCTGCGACTTCGAAGAGAACGGCATTGTCCTGGTACCGGCTGACGGTCACCGTGATGGTGCGCCGGTCGTTGTCCGGGGCGCCCTGTATCGCATGGATGCCGTTGAGCAGCAGATTGCCCAAGACCTGCTGCAGCTGAATGCGATCGACGAACACAGTCACGTCCGCGTGGACGGCCTTCGTGATCGATACCTGCCGGGCCGCCGCTTCCGATGCGATCAGGAATATCGCCGACTCCACGACATCGGCCGCCGAGATCAGGGCGGGGCGAACCGGATGCCGAGCGAGGAAGCCGCGCAGGTTGCGGCAGATTTCTCCGGTGTCGCGGGTCCATCGCGCGGCATTGCCGATCGCCTCGATCGCCTCGCCGATATCGGGCGTGGCGCGGCCAAGCCATTGCAGCGCCGCGTCCAGTGAGGTAAGCGTGGCCGATATGGGTTGGCTGATTTCATGCGTGATGGAGGAGGCCAGCTGTCCGGCCAGCGAAATGCGGGCCGTGCGGGCCATCTCCGAACGCAGGGCCTGCAGGCGTTCGTCGTTTTCCTTGTATTCGGTCACGTCGAACGCATAGAAGTGCAGACGACGGTAGCGCTCGCTATCGGCCGGCAGCGAGCAGCGCCATACGATCGGAATTGCCCTGCCGCTTCGAGACATCAGCGTCCGCTCTCCCTGGCATGCCGTTTTCCCCTGGAACATCGCGCGCAGTACCTGGGAATTGCTCGGCCGATTGGCCGGCAGCAACGATCTGGCATGCGCGAAGAACTCTTCCTTCGATGCGAGCCCGAACAAGGCCAGCGTGGATTCGTTGGCATCGACGAAGCCGTGCAGGGCCCGCAGTTCCTCGATGACCTCGGGATGCTCGTCCAGATAGGCATCCAGATCCCGCACCCCGCTGGCTCGCAGCGTATCCACCCAGCGTTTGATGCCCGACCAGTCTTCGATCAGGATCGGAATCGGCGCGCACTGGAACGCCTCGTCGATGCGCTCGACGGCGGGCTCCGGCTGAGGCGGCGGAAGCGGGGCATGCTCGAGCGACGCTGGATTGCGCTGGAAGGGCGTCATGACCGAAGGGCGGGCGGCGGGCGGGGATCGAGCCGATATTGTCCGGGCTGCATTGTCCCGCGGACCACTATACGAACGTATAAGGCGATCACCGTTGGTGCTCGATTGGAATACCGGGCACCGCGGCATGCTTGGCAAGCGTGCCGGCCACCGTCACGCTTGCGCGGCTGCCGGCACCACCGCCGGCCGCGGACCGCGCGCCAGCATCGCCATCGCCGCCGCAACCAGGCACATCGCGCCCGCGGCATACAGGGCCGGCGTATAGGTCAGCAGCAGCGTCCGCGTCATGCCGGCCCCATATGCGGCAACGGCCGCGCCCACCTGGTGGGCGGCAAACACCCAGCCAAACACCATCGCCGCACGCTCCTTGCCGAACGCGCTGCCCGCCAGCTTGACGGTAGGCGGCACCGTCGCGATCCAGTCCAGGCCGTAGAACATCGCGAACACGGACAGGCCAACCAGCGTGAAGGTGGAGTGGGGCAGCCAGAACAGCGACAGCCCGCGCAGCGCGTAATACCAGAACAGCAGCTTGCGGTTGTCATAGCGGTCCGACAGCCATCCGGACAGGATCGTGCCGACGAAGTCGAAGGCGCCCATCATGGCGAGCGCCGACGCGGCGGGCACCGGCGCCATGCCAAAGTCGCCGCACAGCGCGATGAAATGCGTCTGGATCAGGCCATTGGTGCTCAGGCCGCAGATGAAGAACGTTCCGGCCAGGACCCAGAACGTGCGATCGCGGATCGCTTCCCGCAATACCAGGAACGGGCCGGACCAACGCATTGGTGCGGCGGGCGCTGCCGCGACCGAGGTGCTGGGCGCCTCGCCGAACGGCAGCAGGCCGAGGTCGGAAGGACGATTGCGCATCAGCGCGGCGACCAGCAGCGCCAGCAGCGCGCACGCGAGCAATACCGGCAATACCGCGGTGCGCCAGCTGACATGTTCGATCAGCCAGGCGGCCAACGGCAGGAAGGCGAGCTGGCCGGTTGCCGCGCTCGCAGTCAGAATGCCGATCACGAGGCCTCGCCGCTGGCTGAACCAGCGGTTGGCAATGACGGCGCCCAGCACCAGCGCCGTCATGCCGGAGCCGGCGCCGAGCATCAGGCCCCATGCGATGAACAGCTGCCACAGCGTGGTGGCCACCATGCCGAATCCCATGCCGCCGGCGATCAAGGCCAGGGCCGTAAATACGATGCGGCGCACGCCATAGCGGTCGATCAGCATGGCCGCGAAGGGCGCCATCAGCCCGAACAGCGCAAAGCGAATGGCCAGTACGGTCGAAATCCTGTCGGTGTTCCAGCCGTGCTCGTTCGACAGCGGCACCAGCAATGCCCCCGGCAGTCCGAGCGCCGCCGCGGTGGTCAGCATGACGAGGAAGCCCAGTGCTGCAACGATCCAGGCGTAGTGGATGCCGCGCCGTTCGAGGCGGCGCGCAAGCAGTTCAGCAAACATGTTCGAGGTCGGGGAAAGGAGGGTGGATTCGACGGTGGATACGCGCTGCTCGGACAAAACAGGCAAAAAGGGGCCCGCGTTCCCGACAATGGGGAACGAAACGACATGGCAAATCGAATGAGGCCACACGCGCGACAGCGAGCGGCGACCGGTCAGTCTTCGGGTGCCGCCGGGCGGGAGGTTCGCTTCTTGCCTCGGGTCGTGGTCTTGGCGGTGTCAGCGGCGTTGCAGGAGGGCGGTCGGTTTTCCCCGGCCACCGGCCGGGTCAGCGCGGCGAGCGTCGCGGAAAGAATCTGCTCGGACAGCGGCGCGCCGTGCGTGGCGCGGGCCAGCATCACGGCGCCCATCATCATCGCCATCTCGGCCAGCGCCCTGTCACGCCGCGCGTCGTGGGGGCCCGGCAGCGTGCGCTCCCACTGCGCGATCAGGCCTTCGAGGCCCTCGATATAGGACTGGCGAACCGGCTTGTCCGCGTTTTCGCGCGCGACGTCGGCCGCAAGCGCCACGCCCGCGCATCCCGCCCCAGGCGCATCGCGATGCCGCTCCGATAGATAGGGCACGACCACCGCGGCGCGCGCCGCATCGGCGTCCCCGGGGTGGGCATCGATGCGTTGCCGCCATCGCTCCAGCGCCTCGGCAAACGCGCGATCGCAAGCCGTGGCCGCCAGCGCGTCCTTGGACGCGAAATGGCTGTAGAAACCGCCATGGGTCAAGCCGGCGGCACCCATCACATCGGCCACGCTGATGCCCGTCAGACCGCGCTCGCGGAACAGGCGCGACGACGCCTGCTCGATCGCTTCACGGTTCTGGCCGGCTTTTTCGCGGGAGGATCGCGGCATGATGCTTCTCTATGCTGAGTCGATGGACAGCATATTAGATGATGGGTGTCATGTATTCAAGGGGCGGCATCGGGACGATCCGTCCGCATGCATGACGGGCGTGCAGGGCAGGGACGTAACGGATTGACTTGATTGTCTTTATTGGCGAGCCAGGTTACACGACGTCGTCAGCAGCATCTGCGGCCGCTGGCGCAACGGTTCTCCGTCCAATGGAGCCGCGACAGTGCCGATCCGTTGCGCCCCGCAGGCGAGATAGAACGGTTCGGCATACGGCTCCGCATCGATGGTCAGGTGCTTGACGCCGTGACCGGCAGCCAACGCCGCCGCATGCCGCAGCAGGACTCGCCCAACACCACGCCGCATGTAATCCGGTGCGACCCAAAGATGCTCGAGCGCCCATGTCACGGCGTCCGTCGGCAACACCGAATGGAATCCGGCGATCGATCCGTCGATTTCCGCAACGTAGGTCAACGCTTGCGCGACATAGGAGCCCGTGATTGTCAGGTCCTCGCGCCATGCTTGAAGCTGGGCCTGGGTATATGGCCAATGCGCCTTGGCTTTGTTGGCAATTTCAGTCAGCAAGGGCGCCTCGCATTCGAGGCCGCGGCGGATCTTCATCGGTAGTGCTTCGTGCAAAAGCCGTATTCTGCTGCATCCGCAGGGATTGGATCGCCACGTTTGTTGTTTGGCTTAGATTCCTGACTCCCCACCTTTGAACGTTTGCACGCCGAAACCAAGGCCCGGCGAAATCAGCGAAGCCCCCTCTGCATGCAGCGAAACCGTCGCCACCTGATTGTGCCGCTGCGCCCAGGTGGCGAACTCACCCAGCCTGCGGACCTTGGCTGCGGGCACACCGTATAAGGCGCAGCGCTGCTCCAGTTCTTCCGCATTCAGCATGTGCAACCGTTCGGCAATGATCGCCTTCAGTCCAGCCGGATCGATGGAGCGCGCAAACGATGCCGGCGAGTCCGGATTCAACGGCTCGGCGAAATACCGCGGATCGCCTGCCATATCGGCGAGCCCGAGCACGTCCAGCAGCCGGATCAGTTGTCGCGGCGTATTGGCGCCAAGTGCAATCCAGCCGTCCCGCGTGGCGAAGAAGTCCGCAGTCGGGCTGCCGGAATAGCCTTGATTGCCCACCCTGGCAGGCGACGCGCCGTTTGTCAGCGCTTCGCATGCGAACGAGTACATCAGCTGTAGCGCCGCGCCGGTCATCGATACGTCCAGCTGCACCGCGCACGCAAGCCGATCGCGCTCGCGTAGCCCCGCAAGAATCGCCAGCGCCGCCTGCATGCCGGTGGCCGCGTCGACCACCGGGAAGCCGGTCTTGATCGGCGGATCCTCCTCGGTGCCGGCCATGAACGCCATGCCGGTTGCTGCCTGGATGATGTGGTCATAGGCAGGGCGCTCGGCCACGTCGGCGCTGCTGCGCCCATACCCCGAGATCGTGCAATAGACGACCGTCGGATTGAGCGAGCGGATCGCCTCGAAACCCAGCCCGAAGCGCGCCAACACGCCAGGACGCAGGTTGTCGACCACGACATCGCAAGTCGACGCCAGGTCCAGCGCACGCTTGCGGTCGGCCGGATCGCGCAGGTCGACCGTGTGGCTTTCCTTGCCGGCATTCAATGCGGCAAAGCCCTGGCGGCCTTTCTCGGTGCGGCGCATGACGTCGCCACCATTGGCGTTTTCCATCTTGAGCACCTTTGCCCCGAGTTGCGACAGATAGAACGTCGCCAGAGGGCCGGCGATCACGTGCGAGAAATCGAGTACGCGGACACCGGCCAGAGGGGCGAAGGGTAGTGAGGTTGCAGTCATGTTCGGTCGGTTGGGGTCGGCCGCTTGTGGTCGGACGGCAATTATTGAACCGCGATTCGGCTCAGCTCCACGATGCGGCGGTACTTCGCCGTCTCCTCCGCGATGAAGCGGGAAAAGGCCTCGGGCGTCGGCGTAGGGTCGATGACCGAAGCGGCCTTCTCGTAGAAGTCGCGCACCGCCGGATCGCTCAGCGCTTTCCGGAAGGCGGCATGCAGGCGCGCCACGACCGGCTTCGGTACGCCGGCCGGTGCCCAGATGCCGCTCCACGAGTCCAACGCCAGGTCCTGGCGGCCGAGCGCCTCGTTCAGCGTCGGCACCCCCGGCAGGTTCGGCAACCGATGCGCCGACGTCACGGCCAGCGCACGTACCGTGCCCGTCGCCAATGGCGGCATTGCCGTCGAGGCAACGGGAAAACCGAACGTCGTATCGCCTCGGATCAGCGACGGCACGATCTCGACCGATCCCTTGTAGGGAATGTGAACCATCTCGACGCGCACCGCATTGGCGAACGCGGCACCGGCAAGATGCGCGGCGCTGCCGATCCCGCCCGATGCGTAATTCAGCGTACCGGGCGCGTTCCTTGCGGCCTGCGCCACGTCCGCCACGGTGCGATAGGGCGTGCTTGCCTTCACCACCATTACCTGCGGGCTGAAGCCTGTGCGGATGACATGCGTTAACGTCGCGGGATCGAACTTGACGGACGGCTGCATCAGCTTCTGCGTGACATGTGTCGATGCGCCGATCATCAGCGTGTAGCCATCGGCCGGCTGTTGCGCAAGCACTTCGGCAGCGAGGATGCCGCCCGCGCCGACCTTGTTCTCGACGACCACGGGCTGCCCCAGTTCACGTGAAACGACCTCGGCCGTCTTGCGCGCCAGAACATCCGGACCGCCGCCTGCGGCGTAGGGAACGATCAGCCGGATCGGCCGACTCGGAAACGGAGCGTCGCTGGCCCTGGCCGCGCCGGAGAGCAGGGTGGCGACGGCCACCGCCAGGCCCAGCCTCACCGCGAGTTTTCCTGTCGTGCGCACTGCGTTGTCTCCTTTCTTTGTATCGCCATGGAGCCCGATTGTGTGTGCGGCATACTTGCCTGTAAATTATTGATTTTCTATCCAGTCATCACGTTTTGTTATGGCGAAGAATTCGGCCGGTATCGGCGCGCGCCTAGATCGCCTTCGCATCCGCCATCTGCGATTCCTCGAACTGATCGACACTCATGGCTCGCTGTCGGCCGCCGCAGGGCAACTTTCGCTGAGCCAGCCGGCCGCGACCAAGATGCTTCAGGAAATCGAGTCGGTGTTCCGTGCCGCGCTGGTCGAGCGCACGACGCGCGGGGCCGCGCTGACGCCGACCGGACAGCTCGCGCTGGGACGCCTGCGCATCGCGTTGAACGCCCTTTCCGCCGCGATGGACGCCATCCATGCAACGCCGGCACCGGTGCCGATCGTCCACGTCGGCATCCTTCCGTTGGTTGGCGTGGTGGCCATGCCCAGGCTGTTGGCAAGATTGGCCGCACGGCCTGGCTTCCCTCATCTCGTTATCCACGAATCGACGGTCAGTGGTTTGCTCGGGATGCTGGACCGCGGGGAAATCGACTGCATGGTCGGCCGCATCGGATCGCGCAGGGAAGGGGAGGCGACGAGCGGGATGCGCGTGATGCCGCTTTGGGAAGAACGTCTGACGGTCGCCTGCGCGTTGGACCATCCGCTAGCCCGAAAGCGCTCGGTGGCGCTGTCGCACCTGTGCGAGTACGACTGGATTACCACGCCGCGCGGCGCCAGCACGCGCATGCTGTTCGAAGCGCCCTTCCTGGACGCGGGAATCGTGCCGCCGCAGCCAAAAGTCGAGTCATTCTCGTTCCACACCAATCTCTGCATGGTGGCCAGCAGCCGGCTGCTGACGGTCGCGCCCGAGACCGCGGTTCGGCACTACGCAGGGCTGGGCATGGTGCGGCAGGTCCGCCATGGAAGCTGGTTCGCAGGCGGACGCACAGTGTTCGTCACGCGTGATGACACCGCAGACGCGGCGGGCGTCGTTGCGGTTGGCGAAGCGCTGGCTGGACTGATGACGGACGGGGAATTGGGCAAATGAATGCTGGAGTTTCCAGGGCCGGCAAACAATCATGGCGCGCCAAGGGCGTCAATTGTTAAGTAGTGTCATTGGTTGCGTTTTCGCACTTGTGTGAAAGTAATCTACGGATTACTCTGCAGCCAAACTAAAACCCTCTTCTTGGTCAAACGTCTCCTGCTGATTGAAACAGCCCCGGTTCATCGATCAGCTCTCGCCTTTCCCTAACGTCTTCTTTCTATTTACCCGTCCAGGATCGCGCCGACATTGCAGCGCGCCGGTCCTGCTGCGTCTTCGCCACCATTCGCCGGGCGTGTCATGTCCAACGGATTCCAAAGGAAAATCCGAATGAACCATGTGTTCCGCATTATCTGGTCCCAGGCTTTGGGTAGCTGGGTCGTTGCATCGGAAGTCGCCACGCCGCGTGGCAAAAGCGGTGGCGAACGGCGCCGGTGCCGGACACGACTGGCTCGCCTCGGCGCCAGTGCTCTCACCGTATGGGGCTTGGCCTCGCCAGCCAGCGCACAGGTATGGACGGGCGCAACCAGCAACGATTGGATGACCGGCAGCAACTGGTCTACGAATGCGGTACCGAGCGGTAGTAATGTCACGATCAACCAGCAAGCGAATTCCGCGGTGCTCGGCGTGTCGGGTCCGGCAGCCGCGACGATCGGCACGCTGCAGATGGGCACGGCCGCCGGCACGAGCGCGCTCACCATCCAGAACGGCAGCAGGTTGTCGTCCAGCGTGACGGTGGGCGGCAATTCCCTTGGCCAGGTCGCGGGCTCCAATGCCACCGTGACAGTGACTGGTGCGGGATCGGAGTGGTCTACCGCCATCGTGACCATCATCGGTGCGGGTACCAATAGTACGGGCACGCTGAACATTGCGGATGGCGCCACGGCCAGTCTGGCGGGTCTGAACTTTGGCCAGAGCGGTGTCGCGGGAACCGCGGTGCTCAATGTGACCGGCGGCAGTGTGTTGAGCTCGAACAACGCCACCATGTACGCAATCGGTACAGGCAGCAGCACCGCCAACATTTCTGGCACAGGGTCGCGCTGGAATGTGGGTGGAAACCTGATCGTGGGCCGCAGCCAGGGGGGCGGCGGTGTGGGCAGCGGCACGCTGAACGTTCACAGCGGCGGTGTCGTGACGGCCACGGGCAATATCTCGATCGGCGGAAACAACCTGAGCGGGACGGGACCCGGTTCGGCGACGGTTTCCGGCACAGGTTCTCAATTGAATGCGGGCGGAACGCTCAGTATCGGTTCGTACGGCCGGGGCGCGCTGACCATCGCCGACGACGCCGTGGCATCGGCCGGCACGGTGACGATGACCTCGATGGCAGCATCGCAGGGCACGCTGTCCATATCGAACGGCGGCACGTTGGCTACCGGGGCACTGACCGCGGGACCGGGCGCGGTACAGGCGGACTTCGACCGCGCCATCTTGCGCGCAACCGGCAACAGCGGGGCCTTCGTCAGCGGGTTTACCGGCACCGAATTGAACGTCGCCGCAGGCGGACTCACGCTCGACACTGGCGGCTTCAATGTCACGGTGGCTTCGCCGTTCAGCGGCGCCGGCTCGTTGACCAAGACGGGTGCCGGCACGGCGGTGCTGACTGACAACAACACCTACACGGGCGGAACGACGATTTCGGCTGGCACGCTGCAACTGGGCAACGGCGGTACGTCGGGCGGCATCGCGGGCGATGTCACGAACAACGGCACGCTGGCCTTCAACCGCTCGGATACCGCCATCCATGACGGCACGATCTCCGGCAGCGGGGCAGTCAGCCAGATCGGCACCGGCACGACCATCCTGACCGGCAACCATACCTATACGGGCGGGACGACGATCTCGGCCGGCACGCTGCAACTGGGCAATGGCGGCGCTTCGGGCAGCATCGGCGGCGACGTGGCGAACAACGGCACGCTGGCCTTCGACCGCTCCGATACCTACACCTATGGCGGGCAGATTTCCGGCAATGGCGCCGTCTCGCAGACCGGCACCGGCACGACGGTCCTGACCGGCAACAACACTTATACGGGTGGCACGTCGATCAGCGGCGGCACGCTGCAGATCGCGAGCGACATCAACCTGGGCAATGCGGCCGGCAGCCTGTCCTTGGATGGCGGTACGCTGCGGAACACGACGAACCTGACTTCCGCACGAACCGTCACCCTGAATGCAGGCGGCGGGACCTTCCAGACGACCGGGGACCTTACGCTGACCGGCGTCATTGCGGGCAGCGGTTCGCTCGGCAAGACCGACGTTGGCACGCTGGTACTTACCGGCGACAGCACCTATGCCGCCGGCACGACCGTTTCGGCTGGCACGCTGCAACTCGGCAATGGCGGCACCTCCGGTTCCATCACCGGCAACGTGACGAACAACGGCGCGCTGGTGTTCAACCGTTCCGACAGCGTCACGTTCGGCGGCGCAATTTCCGGCAGCGGCAGCGTTACGCAGGCCGGGGCTGGCACTACCGTGCTGACCGGCGCCAATTCCTACAGCGGCACGACCACGGTACAGGCCGGCACCTTGCTGGTCGATGGCAATCAAGCCGGCGCTACCGGTGCCACCACGGTGCAAGGTGGCGCCACGCTCGGCGGCACCGGCACGCTGGGTGGCAGCGTCACGCTGGCGAACGGCGCCACCTTGAGCCCGGGCGCCACTGGAGCGGTGGGCGCATTGACCGTCAACGGCAACCTGAGCCTGGCCAGCGGCGCGGCGCTCGACTACCAGTTCGGCCAAGCCAACACACCGGGCGGCCCGCTCAACGACCTGACCGTCGTCAACGGCAATCTCGCGCTCGACGGCGTACTGAACGTCAGCGTCTCGCCGGGCGGAAGCTTCGATCCGGGCGTGTATCGCATCTTCAACTATGCCGGCACGCTGGCCAACAGCGGGTTGAGCATCGGTGCCGGCCCTGCCGGTACTTACTACGTGCAGACCTCCGTCGCCAATCAGGTGAACCTGGTCAACAACACCGGAATCACGCTGAACTTCTGGAATGGCGCGGGTTCGCCGAACAGCGGCGCCATTCATGGCGGCGATGGCACCTGGCAGGGCATGGCCGGCAAGGACAACTGGGCTGACAGCACGGGGAATTCCAGTGGGCCTTACGCGGGCGGCGCCTTTGCGGTATTCGCGGCCGCCCCGGGTACGGTCACGGTCGACAACAGCCTGGGCCATGTCACGACGTCGGGCATGCAGTTCGCCAGCAGCGGATACACCATCACCGGCGATGCGCTGACGCTGAGCGGCGGCACCAACGTCATTCGCGTGGGCGACGGTACGGCCGCAGGGCAGGGCATGACGGCCACGATCCGTACCGAGCTCGGTGGAGCCGGAACCCTGCAGAAGACGGATCTGGGCACGCTGGTGCTGGACGGCAACAACACGTATGGCGGCGGCACGCATATCCAGGCGGGGACGCTGAGCATCTCGCGCGACGCCAATCTGGGCGCGGCGGGCAGCGGTCTGAGCATCGGCGATGGCACGCTGCGAACGACCGCGACCATGACCAGCGACCGCAGCGTGGCACTGACCGGCGCGGGGAGCGTGCTGACCGATGCGGGTACTACCTTGACGTTGACGGGCGGGATGGCAGGCGCGGGCGGCCTGACCAAGGCCGGCGCCGGCACGTTGCTGCTGCGGGGCGCCGATACTCACACCGGTGCTACCCAGATCAGCGGTGGCACTCTCGCCGCCGGCGCGGCACAGGTCTTGAGCGCTGCGTCGGCTTACACCGTCGGCAGCGGCGCGACGCTGGCCATCAATGGATTCCAGCAGACTGTCGGGGCGCTGACGAATGCCGGTACTGTCAGCCTGGACGGCAATGGTTCGGCTTTGACCGTCGCCGGCAACTACACCGGTGCTGGCGGTACCGTACAGCTTCGCGCGGCCCTCGGCGGGGACAATTCCGTGACCGATCGTCTCGTCGTGCAGGGCGATACGTCGGGCACGACCACGCTCAAGGTGTCGAACGTCGGCGGAGCCGGCGCGCAGACCGTCAACGGGATCAAGCTCGTTGACGTTGCCGGCCAATCCACGGGCAATTTCGCGCTGCAAGGCGACTACACCATGCAGGGCCAGCAGGCCGTGATCGGTGGCGCCTACGCCTACACGCTTCGAAAGAACGGGATTTCGACGCCGGCCGACGGCGACTGGTATCTGCGCTCGAGCCTGTTGAACCCGACCGTCGCGCCCGCATCGCCGCTCTATCAACCGGGCGCACCGGTCTATGAGGCCTATTCCCAGGTACTGCTGGCGATGAACGAGCTGCCCACGCTGCATCAACGCGTCGGTAGCCGCTACTGGGCAGACGGGCAGTCCACCGCGCCAGCGTCGACACATACCGGTTCGGATGGTGGGGTGGGGCGCCAGGGTGCAGGCTGGGCACGCGTAGAAGGCCGGCATCTTGCGGTCGGTTCCGGGCATTCGAGCACTGGAACGCAATGGGATCTTGACCAGGTCAAGGCGCAGGCCGGTTTCGACGCGTTGCTTGTCGAGAACGCATCCGGCCGTCTGTTTGCGGGCATCGGCACGCAATACAGCCGCGGCAGCGCGGGTGTGAACTCGTTCTTCGGCAACGGCAGGATTCGCGTGGACGGGTATGGTCTGAGCGGAACGGCAACCTGGTCGGGCGCCAGCGGCTTCTACGTCGACGGTCAGGCCCAGGCAACCTGGTACGACAGCGACCTGACATCCGGCACGCTGGGACGACGCCTGAGCAGCGACAACAAGGGCTTCGGCCGCGCCTTCAGCATCGAATCGGGCCAGCGCCTCGCCGTCAGCGATGCATGGTCCGTGACACCGCAGGCCCAGCTCGTCTATTCGTCGATCAGCTTCGATGGCTTCACCGACCCGTTCGGCGCACGTGTCAATCGCGACAAGGCCGATAGTCTGACGAGCCGTCTTGGTGTCGCCCTCGACTACACCACCAAATGGCAGGATCCGGCCGGCCATGCCGCGCGCGCCAACGTCTACGGGATCGCCAACCTGTACTACGACTTCCGCGGCGGCACGACGGTCAATGTCAGCGACGCAATGCTCTCCACCAGAAAGGACCGCCTGTGGGCCGGTCTCGGCGTAGGCGGGGCCGTGACGTGGAAGGATGATCGTTTTGGTCTCTATGGCGAGCTGCTGGTCAGGAGCAGCCTGGAAGGATCAGGCAGCGGCCACGACTATCGGGCCAATGTGGGGGTGCGGGTGCGGTGGTGAGTTGGTGAGTTGCGCGTGGGGCCTGCCGATGTCCCACGCAACCAGCGTTGTCTGACAGGTCAACCATCCAGATTTGCCTAAAGTCGGACGGACGCTGCCTTTGGCAGCGTCCGGATTGGTCATCCTGATGCCGGTGTTTTCAGTGGCAAATGCGATTTAACATAACAAACATTATCGGCGGTGCGGTCAGGCATGAATTGAAATGTCCGCTTCGGGATGATTGGAGATGTCCGAGCTCCCGGGCCCGCCTTAGCCAAATGCACGCCGGATCTTCCTCGCGATCCTCAGCGCCCACGTACCACGCCGCGGCGTTCCCGGAACGTGATCGACCAGCGCAATTCCTTGGTTGGCTCGACGCTGTGTTGCCACTGCCAGCGTGCGTCGCCTTCTATCCGGTAGATCGATCTGGGCTCCACGTCGAGCGCCACAATTTGGCGTCGTAGCGACGTGCTGTATGGATAAGGACGAAAGCGCAATCGCGCGACACCACCGAGCGATACGCCGAAGATGCGCTCGAAATCGGGCACGTCGCGGTGCCAGCCCAAGGGCGTGTCCGGCGCGTACTCCGCCACCAGGGCATGGGCCAAGCGTTCGGGCGACATTCCGGCCCATTGCGCGACGCGTTCGCGCAGCGGCAGCAGCCGTGCGTCGAGGGGCTGCGCAGGCAGCAGTTCGTTGCTGTCGAAGTCGTAGCTGCCCCCGAAGCTGACCACCCGCCGCCGGGCGAGATAGCCCTTGTACCGCGCCGCCTGCAAAGGCAGAGATCGAATGATGTCGATCAGGGACGCTTCTTCATCAGGCGAAAGGAAATCGGGCTGGTAAATCAGCCCAGGAATCGACGCCTCGATCGGACCCTCGCCGAACAGGCTGAATTGATCCATCACGTTCCTTTTTGAATCCCGCTGCCGCATGCCCGGCGGATCGCCGTCTCGCGCTCCTGGGGGGCGATGCAGGACAAAAAGGTTAGCACGTCGCGTCGCCTCGATCCGTCCGGGTCGGCTTCGATCTCTGCCTCGCCGGTTCCCACTTCGCCAGCCAGCCAATAAGGATCGCTATGAAAGTGTGGCGATGGCCGCCGTGGCGTGTTCCGTTTCGTGCACAATCGCGCTTCGAATACCGCAAAAGCCACCGCCGAGGAGATTCCACGATGAAGAGAACCCAAAACGCCCTGGCCGTCCTTGCCCTGGTCTGCCTGCCCTGCTCTGCCTTGGCCCAGCCGGCCAATTCGACCTTGAACCGCATCAAGGACAGCGGCACCCTGCGGATCTGCACGCCTGGCGACTACAAGCCGTTCAGTTTCGAGAAGGCGCCCGGCACGTTCGAAGGTCTCGATGTCGATCTGATGCAGACGCTGGCCACGGCCCTGCAAGCCAAGCCGCAATACGTCAAGACGAGCTGGGCGAACCTGATGCCGGATTTCGTCGCCGGCAAATGCGATATCGCCGTCGGCGGTATTTCGGTCACGCTGGAACGCCAGCGCCAGGCTTATTTCAGTGCGCCTTACATGATCAATGGCAAGACGCCGTTGACCCGCTGCGAGAACGCCGCCAGGTTCCACACGATCGAATCGATCAATCAGCCGGCGGTGCGGGTCATCGCCAATCCGGGCGGAAGCAACGAGCGCTTTGCGCGGACGCATTTCGATCGCGCCAAATTGAAGATCCATTCGGACAACCTGACGATCTTCGATGAGGTCATCAAGAAGAATGCCGATGTCTTTGTCACGGAAGCCGCGGAAGCGATCGTGCAAAGCAAGGTGCATCCCGAGCTATGCGCGGTCAATCCGCAGAAGCCGTTGCAATACGCCGAGATGGCCTACTTGCTGCCGCAGGGCGACGAGGTGTTCAAGCACTTCGTCGATCAGTGGCTGCATCTGAGCACCGCTACCGGCGATTTCGGTCGTATGCGAGCCAGGTGGCTGCCTGAGTAGGCGTTTTTGGAATTGCAATGGCGATTGGCAACGCATTTCTGTCAATTGCATTCGACAAGTTGTTCCATTGCCATTTCCATGGCAATTAATTCTGTATTGAATCGGCCGATACACCGGTAGCGTATAAAGGGGGCACACTCCCCGTCTTGACGCCGAGGCCGACCCGGCAAGCAGTGGTGCGGCCCTTATCCGCGACCGGCCACACATGGAAGACGAGACAGGAGGCCGCCAGCCCGATGCGCTGCCGCCCCTGCTGCTCAGTGCTTTCTGTTCCGCGACGACGGCCGGCGTGCGCGAGCTTGCGGCCTTGCCCGCCGATGTCCTGGCATTCGGTTATCTGGGCGAGCGTATGCCCGACGGGTCCATGCGGTTGTTCCGCCTGGACACGATCGCGCTCGGCGCAAACGACGCCCCGTCTGCAAGCGCACCGCCGCTGTGGTTGGGCGCGGCGCTGTTCAAGGAGCCGCCGCCGCTGACGGCAGCCGTCGCGCCGCCTGGCGATAGCCTGTTCCTGCTGCAGGGCGCCCTGCCCGCTTATCGTGGCCAGGCGCGTGGTACCCCTGTCTATCTGCTGCCTTTGCGGTCGGACTGGGCTGCCGGCACGCCCGGCTATGCCCTGTCCGCGCTGCCGCCGGGCGGGCAACTGCCATTGTCCGTGCCGTTGGCGACGTATCTGCGCGCGCAGATGCTGCTGCTTGCCCGCCTGGCGCCGGGACTGTCCCGGGACGAATCCATCGCCATGGCGCTGGCGACCGCCGAACTGGCCGCCACCCTGCTGCGGACATGGGCTCATGCCGCTGCCGCCTCCCCGCCGGCGGCCACTGCTCCGCCCGGCAGCGCCGTGCCCTCTTCCGCGGCCGCACGGATCTATCGCGCGGCCCTTGCCCATATCGCCTCCCACCTGTCCGAACCGCAGCTGACCGGCCAGCGTCTTGCTCGTGCCGTCGGTTGCTCGCGTCCGACGTTGTACCGGGCCTTCGCCATGCACGGTACGACGGTGGCAACGCAACTGCTGGACGCCCGCATGGCGCATGCGCGGGCCCTGCTGGAAGCCGGCGGCGATGCCGTGAAGCTCGCAGGCATTGCCTACGACTGCGGCTACGCCGATGTATCCGCATTCATCCGTGCGTTTCGCCGGGCTCACGGGCTCACCCCACGGCAATGGCGCGATCGCGCGCATTCCCTTCCTTCGAGGGGGGTGAGACAGCCTGCCGACCGGTAGAGACAAACTGCCTGCTGCTGCCCTGTGTCTGCCACCTACGCTGGGTCGCGTCGACGACGTTTGCGTTGACGTTCTCCCCTCCAACCGAAGGAGCATGCAATGAGCGACCAGCAACAGGCACAACAGAACTTTCTCGCGGCGATCGAGGCGCAGATGCGCACGATGCTCGGCAGCCAGCTCAATGGCGAGCTGCGGGCGCTGATCTATCCGCCGGGATTCAATTTCCAGACCACCGTGGGTGCGAACGCGTACTTCAACCCGTTCACGCTGAAGGTGCTGGATTACCCGACGATCGACGGCGGCAACGGTGCGAAGACGCTCGACAACACCGACAGCTATTCCGGGCTGTACATGCGGCTGCTCAAGAGCGCTTCGTACCAGTTGTCCACGGCCGACAATACGCGCGTGCAAAAGGCGCTTGACGACGCAGCCGCGCAGCAACAGGCGCTGATCTCCGCCTGGGAGGAAGCCTACGGGACGATCCGGCTCGACGGCTCCGGCTTCGCCAACAAGGCGCTGTACATCAATGACGTCGTGCGCAAGGAGTACGGCAACGATCCGTCGAAGCTCGACGCCAGCGTGCGCATCGTCTATCTGACCTGGGCACTGGCGGCCGCGCCGGCGCTGACGGTCAAGCAGGCACAGTTCGATGCGCTGCAACGGCTCAATGCCGCGGCGGCCAACGTGCTGAACCCCAGCGCCAGCAACGGTGGCCTGCAGGTCGAAGACGGCAGCTACGTCGCCGCTTTCGACAATATTCCGACGCCGACCGAGCTGCTCGGGCGGCTGCGCAATACCGGCAATACGGTCACCGTCAAGGCCAGCGTGGCCTACAGCGAGAGCGGAACCACGTCGATGTCGGTCGGCGGCGGCGCAGGCGTGACCATCCCGCTGGACTTCCTGTCGATCTCGGTGGGCGGCTCGGCGCAGTACAACCTGGACAAGATGATGTCGCGCAATCAGTCGATGTCGATCGAGATGGCGTTCACCGGCGTCACGCCGATTTCGCCGTCGCCGCGGGTGCTGTCGGCCAACGGCCAGAGCGGCTGGTACGACAAGGTCATCGTCGACGAACTGGCGCGCAACAAGGCTGGCGACGACTTCACCGGTTTCTATCTGAGTTCGGACGAATGGAAGGGGCGCGCCGTATTTGGTCCGCAGGGCCGCTTTACCCGTGCCCGCACCCTCGTGCTGAGCCAGCGCCCGACCGTGACGCTGCGCTTCCACAAGGCTGACGCGTCGTCGATCAAGTCGATGTTCCAGGAGAACGTCGGCGTCAAGCTGAACCTGTTCGGGCTGATCCCGCTCGGCCACGCCGAGCAGTCCTACAAGACCACCAGCGCCCGCAGCGACGATGCCAGCGGCGACGTGGTCGTGACCTTCGGACCCGACAGCTTTGACGGCGGCACCGTCAATCCACGGGACCGTACCTGCTACATCGTCGGCGCCGTGCTCGAAGAGATCGACGGCAAGTAAGCACGCGCGGCCCGCGGCGGCGCCGTGGGCCGTCGATCCATGCCCTGCCCTGCCCGGCTCGCGTCGCCACGCCTTGCGTCGCGTCGTGGGCCGAGCCTTACCTATCCGGTGACACCATGGCCAATATCGCCCCCTTCTTCAATACCGTGGCGCGGCAGCTGACCGCGTCCGTGCCGCGGCCGCATGCGGGCCAGTACCAGATCGTCGATGCCCCGCAGCGGGCCGCCTCGATCGGCTGGCAAGCGGTTTCCGTCCATCCGCTGCAGGTGCTCGAGACCGAGTACCAGCGTCTGGTGCGCGAGCAGCGCGCACAGGCGCAGGACGTCAATGCGAAGCGGGAGGCCGAAGCCGCGGCGCTGGCCCGCTTCTTCGTGCTTGACACGCAGGCTCCCGAGCCGCTGGATATTCCAGATTCGCCGTTGCGGACCCAGCTGCGCAATGCGCCGATGGCCGATCAGCGCCTGCAGGCAATGCGCGAGCAGCTGGAGCGCTGCGAGCGTCTGGCGTCGGCCAATCCGGCGCTGCCGCTGGTGCCGGCATTGGCCGATGCCGTCAACACCTTTCTGCAGCAGGCCATCGGGCTGTGCACGCTGGCGGTGCCGGTGCGCACGGCGGATCTGGTCGCCGATCCGATCTGGGCGGCGCTGCAGTACTTGCACTTTATTGACCAGGCCAGCCCGCAGGATGCCATCGGGGCATGGCGGGCCGCCAATGCGGCCAAGGACCCCGCCTCGCTGATCGACGACCTGCATCAGAACGTCATGCGGCCGCTGTCGTCAGCGGCATTGAGCGTGGCTTCGGTGCGGGCGCTCTACAACATCCGCGATTTCTACCTGTACCGGCTGATGCATCGTTTCGAGGGCTATGCCGCGCAGGGCCGTATGGACCTGGAGACCAAGGCAGTCATCAGCGGCGCCGCGACGGGATATTTGCACAGTTCATTCGACTGGCTGACGCCCTGGCACGAAGCCCGCGTGCGAGAGCTGGCCGACGCGATCGCAAACCTGAACCAGCAGCTGCGTCAGCAATTTCACCGCAACGAGGACTGCCTGCGCTTCTTTCTGAAAGGCGGACGTGCGCTGTACACGGCGTTGGGGGCGCCCGCGGAAGGCGGCAATGACTGGGACACCGGCGTGCTGATCGATCCCACGCTGCCGGCGGCCGACTGGTATGCCGCGTTCGGCGCGGTCAACGATCTGGTGTTGTCCAAGATGGACGTGTTCCGCTTCCAGTTCAACGCGCTGATGTACGCCCATGCCAACGTACTGAACGCCTGGCGGCCGCCGCAGCCGCAAGCGCAACTGGCGGGCGTGCATGACGCGCTGCCGGAGGCGTCGCCCTATAGCGAAGCCGCGATGCACGCGGAGGATCAGGCCGAACGCCTCGGTGCGGCGCCACGCGCCGTCACCGGAATCGTCCTTGCCAATCTGGGCGACCCTTCCGGCCCGGTCGGCATCAATGGGGAGTTGATCGATATCGGCATCGCCACCCGCAGCTCGGTGGAGCTGCGCGAGCACTGGAGCGAGGTGCGGATCGGCGATCGCCCCGGTGTATCGCAGGTGCAACTGCCGGTGCCGGATCTGGGCTATTTCGTCGACGACTTCAGCACCATCGTGCGCGAGGCCCTGTCGACGGGCCAGCCGCCCCGGGACACCAAGCTGGCGAAGCGGCTGGAGCGTCTGGACCGGGCCCTGGGCAGCGGCGATGCCGATTTGCGCAACGCCGTCGCCGCACGCCGACAGGCCTTGGCGGCCGCCCTGCCTGCGTGCGCCGCGGCGCTGGGCAACGCCGACGATGCGGTGGCGCGGATACGCGTCTGGTCGCTGGCCGGCCTGCTGGCGGCCTTGCAGGCCTCGACACTGGCGGTCCAGCAAGGCTGGTGCCACGCGCTTGACGCGTGGCTGGCGCCCCAGCTGCGCGCCGGCACCTGGGTCAATCTTGCCGCCGTGAATTTCATCTGGAACGCGATCCGCGACGACGGCGCGTTGCGCGATGCCGAACGTGCGGCGCGCTGCCGCGAGATTCTGGCCGTGCTGGGCGCGGTGGCGCAGCTGGCCGACACGGCCATGCAGAGTCTGGCGGCACGCGAGCAAGCGTTGACCGCGGGTGAGCCGGGGGCGCGGCGCCTCGATCAGGCGCTGCAGGCGCTAGGCGTCATGCAGATCGCGCTCGACGAGGCGCGGCACGCCGGCACCGTGCTGCTGACGGGTGCCGTGGCGGTACGCCAGCAGGCATTGCACGCCGGCCTCACCGCGCAGGACTGGGCCGCCGCCTGGCCGGTGGATGTGGTCGAGGCCGAAGTCCACCTGAATGCGCCGCTGGCGCAGCCGGTTGCCGATACCGTGGCACGCATGCTGATACGGCCGGCGTCGGTCAACCCGTGGCGCTGCTCCCAGTTGGCCGACGGCACCGTGCTCGTCCAACGCACCAACAGCGACTGGCGCGTCGACGGGACACTGCCCGACGCCGATCCGATCGTGATGGCGCTGCGGCTGGTGGTGCCGGGCGATGCCGACGCGGTGCGGGCCGCGGATGTCATCGATGGCCAATCGGTGCAGGCACAGCGGCCGCTGACGCTGTCCTATCGCGATCGTGGCGGCCATGCCGCCGACTTCCGCGTGCGGCAGGCGCTGCGGGCGACGGCCGATCTGGTCGGAGAGGATATTCTCGGCCGCCCACTGTAATCGGAGGACCGTCGAGCGCTGGCCGCATTTGGGCCGGCGGTTGGCGCTCGACGCGCGGCTTCAGCAAGGGCTCATGGCGCGAGCGGTATCAGCGGCGCTTTCCTTTGGTGCCGTTCAACACCACCGCCGCCCGTACCAGCTCCTTCAACGCCTTCTCGTCGATCTGCGCGCCTTGCTGGAAATCGATGGCGCGCCTGGTATTGCCGTCCAGGCTTGCATTGAACAGCCCGGTGGGATCCGGCAGCGCCGCGCCTTTGGCGAAGGTCATCTTGACGACGCTCTTGTAGGTCTCGCCGGTGCAGATGATGCCGTTGTGCGACCACACGGGAACGCCGCGCCATTTCCATTCTTCGATGACGTCGGGAGCGGCTTCCTTGATCAGCGCGCGCAGCCTGGCGAGCATTTCGCCTCGCCAGTCGCCCAGCTCCTCGATCCGTGCATCGATCAGCGCGGAGGCGGATTGGCCTTGCTGCAGTTCGTTATTGTTCATATCGGATTGCCTTCCTATTCGAAGCGCGCGCAGTGCAACGTTCACTGGCTGGCGCACGGCATTGCCGTGTGACAATGCGGACCATTGCCACCCTGCCCGCTTCGACCCGTGACCTTCCTAGCCTATACGGCGCTGTTCGTGCTGACGGCGCTGGCCGAGATCGTCGGCTGCTATTTGCCCTACCTGGTATTAAAGCAGGAAAAGAGTCCGCTGCTGCTGATTCCCGCGGCGCTGGCATTGGCGGCGTTCGCCTGGTTGCTGACCTTGCATCCCACGGCCGCGGGGCGCACGTATGCGGCCTATGGCGGCGTCTATATTGCGGTCGCGCTGCTGTGGCTTCGCCTCGTGGATGGCTTGCCGCTGACGCGCTGGGATGTCATCGGCGCGTCCGTGGCATTGGCCGGCATGGCCATTATCGTGCTGCAGCCTGCGTCTGGGACCGGCACGGGTTGATTGCCGATCGGCGTCCGAGAGCATCCGATCCGATCATCGCCGTACCGGTTCCGGCGGCGCGCCGGCCGTTCTGGCGACGGACCGGTCGATGATCCACACCACCAGCATCGTGATCCCCATCAGCGGGAATATCGCACCCAATACCGCCAGCCCTGCCACCCATGCGCGCATCGGCGGCGGGCTTGCTGGACGCGACGGCGCGCCCAGCGCATTGGCCGGTTTTCGCTTGATCCACATGATGAAGCCGGTGATCGCCAGCGCCATCAGGCCGAGCGAGATCACCGCGCATACGATCTGATTGGCCATGCCGAAATACCTGCCCATATGGAGCGAGGTGCCGTACGACACCGCCTTGGCGACGGCGCCGTAGTCCTCATAGCGGATATCGCGGACGATGTTGCCGCTGTGCGGATCGATATGCAGCGTTCGTTCGCCCCTGGGATCGTTGGGGAAGCAGGAAACCGAGTAGACCGAGCCGGTGCCTGCCGGCAGCGCGACCTGGCATCCCGGACCGGCACCGCGCGCGCGGACGATGGCCAGTACCCGATCCAGCCCGATGGCTGCATGGCCGGTGGAGGCGACGGAACGGGCTGGCACGGCGGTCAATCCCGTGGCCCATGGCACATCGCCAAGCGGCAGCGACTCCATGGTCTTCGTGTGGCCTCGATGGTCTTCCTGGCCGGCATCGCCCCCATTGCTTCGATCGCGGGCCGGTGCGTGCATGTGCCCCGCTCCGCCATCGGCCGGCCGTCCCAGATTCGCCGCGGTGGTGATGGCCTTGAATTGCTTGCCCCAGAGAGCGGTCCACGGCAGACCGGACAGCACGAACAGCAGCGCGCCGATCGCGAGCGACACGCCGAGCAGTAGATGGATTTCCTTCCAACGCCCTCGCCTGCCGCTTGCCGGCGGCATCCGAAACGCGCCAACGCCTGATTCGCGCAAGCGCGGCCACCACATCGCCAGGCCGGTGGCGATCATCACCAGCGTCCAGCATCCGGCCAGTTCCATCAGCACTTCGCCGGGCTTGCCCGCGAGCAATGCGCGATGCAGCATGCGGACCTGCTTCATCAAGCGGTCCTCGACGCTGAGGCTGCCCAGCACCGCGCCGGAGTACGGGTTCAGATAGAGGCTTTCGCTGTTGCCCGAGGGCAGCCGAAAGATGAATTCGGAGCTGGCGCGCGGGTCATTGCGCAACGTGTAGGTCGTGGCGACTGCTCCGGCCGGGGCCGCCGCTCTCGCCCGCTCCAGCAGCGTTTGCGCCGGAAGCGGTTCGCCCTGCGGCGTTACGCGCAATAACTGCGGATACAGCCATGGCTCGATTTGCGGTTGGAAGCAATAGATCGTGCCGGTGATTGCCAGCACGATCAGAAACGGCATCACGAACAGGCCGGCATAAAAATGCCAGCGCCAAAGCGTGCGGTGGGCGGCAGAGGTTCCGGAACGGGTTTGGGAAATCGACACGGGCATCGGCGCGCGGTGATGGTGTAAATCTCTTGGGAAATGCGCCATTGCGGCGCGAGTGCGTACTTTGCGACGAAAACCTGCGCGGGTCCTGCGGCATGGTGTCGCATGTACCGCTAAAGGCGTGGCAAATAGAATCTGGCAGCAAAAAACAACCGCCTCTCTTGGTCGCGCGCCTTTTCCGCCGACACATCCATTTGCCCATGGCCCGATTTCTTCCACGCGAGGTGGCGCTAGCCGCTGCCGCCGTTTGCCTGTCCGCCCAAGCCGCCGATCCATCGCCGGAGATCCACGAACTGGCACCGGTCACCGTCCATGCCGGCGGCCAGACCGGGCTGGACGAACCGGCCTCGACCGGGTCGAATCTCGGCCTGACACCGATGCAGACACCGGCCAGCGTGGACGTCATCGCCCGCGACCAGCTCGAGATCCGGGGCGATGTGTCGCTGGTCGATGCCATTACCCGCGCCCCGGGGCTGTCCGGGCTTGGCCATCCCGGCAATGGCGGCGCTTCGCTATCCGCGCGCGGCTTTACCGATGCGGCTTCGGTCATGCGGCTCTACGATGGCGTGCGCCAATACGGCGGGATCGGTGTCACCTATCCGTTTGATACCTGGTCGGTCGAACGCATCGAGGTGCTGCGCGGTCCCGCCTCGGTGATCTATGGCGAGGGAGCGATCGGCGGCGTCGTGAACGTGGTGCCGAAGAAGCCAACGCGCGGTCCGATCGAGAACGAAATCCAGGCGACGATCGGCACGGAGAACACCCAGCGGCTCGCCTTTGGCAGCGGCGGCGCCATCGACGAACGCTGGTCATATCGCTTCGATGTCAGCGGAAATCGTACCGATGGGTCGGTGGATTTCGGGGATTCGCGCAATCTGTCGGTGTCGGGCGCGCTGCAATGGGATCCGACGCCCGAACTCGCCATCAAGCTGAGCTATGCCAAGGGCTGGCAGCAGCCGGCCCGCTACTTCGGCGTGCCGCTGGTCAATGGCCGCCAGGATCCGTCCTTGCGAACGCGAAACTACAACGTCAGCGACAGCCGCATCCAGTACGACGACCAGTGGACCGAACTGTCGGCGCGGTGGACGCCGAGCGCCGATCTGACGGTTCGCTCGCGGGCCTACTACATCGACAGCAAACGCGATTGGCGCAATGCCGAGTATTACGACTATCTGCCGGCGAGCGGCCTGATCCAGCGCTCGTCCTATGTCGAGATCCTTCATGACCAGTGGCAGGTCGGCAATACGACCGACGTGGTCTATCGCCATGCGCTATTCGGCATGAACAACAGCCTGTCGGTCGGCTTCGACATCAATCGGGCATCGTTTCGCCATACCAACAATTCCCCCTACTCCGGCAGCACCGTCGTCGATCCCTACACGTTCGATCGCGGCCAGTTCATCAACGTGGCCGGCACAGCGCCGCGCTACAGCAACGAGGCGGTCCAGTACGCCTTGTTTGCCGAGAATCGGCTCGAAATCACGCCGCGCTGGTCGGTGTTGGGCGGTTTGCGCTATGACCATGCGCGGATCGAACGCCACGATCTGATGGCCCATCGCGAGGCGTTCGACAGGACCTTTTCGCACGTCGGCTGGCGTGCCGGAACGGTCTACAATCTGACGCCGAATCTCGCGCTATACGCGCAATACTCGGAAGCCGCCGATCCCGTCAGCGCGCTGCTGATGCTGTCGTCCTCCAACAGCCATTTCGACCTGTCCACCGGCCGCCAGATCGAAGCCGGCGTCAAGCAGGACTTCTGGAACGGCAAAGGGGAATGGACGGTCGCGGCTTATCACATCGTCAAAAAGAACCTGGTCACCCGCGACGCAGCCAATCCCGCGCAAAGCGTACAGGTCGGCGAACAATCGTCGCGTGGAATCGAGGCCAGCGTCGGCGTCGAATTCCTGCCCGGCTGGCGGCTCGATGCCAATGCGGCGCTGCTGCAGGCACGCTATGACGACTTCACGGAATCGGTGAATGGCACGGCGGTCTCACGGGCCGGCAACGTGCCGACCGACGTGCCGGAGCGGCTGGCCAATGCCTGGCTGACCTGGCGCTTCCTGCCGGAGTGGACCGCGGGCGCGGGTTTGCGCTATGTCGGCCGCCGTTTTGCCGACCGGGCCAATACGCTGGAAATGCCGGCCTACACCACCACGGATCTGCTGCTGCAATGGCGGCCGCGCAAGAACACCACGCTGTCGCTGCGCGGCTTCAATGTGTTCGACCGGCACTATGTCGCGACGGCTTACTACAACCCCACGCAGTGGCTTCAGGGGGCAGGACGGCGCGTCGAATTGACGGTCAATCACCGGTTCTGAGTCGTGGTATTGCCTTGACGATGCGGCATCATAGTGCCCTGGCGCGGTAGGAAAGGCCTACCGCGGTTGGGTTTGCCTTGCTTGCGCCGCTTTTTTTTCCGGCAAGGCACGCACCCTGTTGGCAAGCATCGGATCGTGCAAATCACCACCTACGACCATTTCACCTTCGACCTGGCGCGCTTTGGCAATCCCGTCGAGCTTTGCTCGCTGCGTGTCGGCGAGCATGACTTCGGATGGCGATGCCGCTTTACTGTGCCAGTGCGCAAGGGTGGCGACGGCGGGCGATACCAGACGGTACAGGTACGCTTTCTCCATCCGTTGTCCTCCCCCGACTTTGCAGGCTGGTCCGCCCGGCGGTTGAGCATCGACGCCTCGCGGGGAACCTATCGTGCCGGTCGCTGGCAGTCGCTGGACATCAGCGCGCCCGATCTGACGCGATTGCCCTCGCCGCCACGATGGTTTGCCACCGATCGCGACGTGGCGGATTTCGAGAAGCCGCCGGACGATGATGCTGGCGAACAGCAGTACGAATTGCGCGACGACGCACTAGTGTTTGCCGCGTACGACGGACAGGTCTGCGTGCCATGGAGCGAGGTCGTCGCCATCGAATTGACGCGGTATGCCGACGCCCATTCCTGCAGCGAGATCCCGTTGCGGCGAATGAGTTTTCAACTGATGCAAGGCTGCGAGCAACAGTTTGCGCCGCCACGCAGCGCGTCGGACCCGTTCTATGCGTCGCTCCAGCGGCGCTTCGGCATCGAACTCGCGCAAATCGAAGCGGTTCTACAGGCGTCGCGACCTTGCAAGCGGGTGCTGTGGACTCGCTTGCCGATGTTGAAGCTCGACCCGGCCCCGATACTCGATGGCTCGCAAATTGCGGATGCGCTGGCGGCGTGGGTCGATGCAGGCAGCGCGGGCCTGCTGCAGGCCGGCCCCCTGACCATAGCCGAGCTGGATCTGCATCGCCACGATGAACCGTTCGCAAATTTCCCGCCGCGCAGGGCTTCTTTCCGGTTCTCAGGCATCAACGGGTTGACAGACAAGGCGGCGTTGGTTCAGGTGGTAAAGGGGATGCGCGTAGCGGAAGGCGTTGCGCCGGAAATTCGTCCAGATTCGCACATGTTCATGGATTGGCGGAACGACCGGATCCACATCGGCTTGCACTTCGACGTACTCGGCCACGGTTGGCTGAACCTGACAGACGCGGACTATCTTGCGAGAATCCGCGGGCGTTGGCCGCACTGGCAGGAATGCGCCCCGGACGTGTGGTTACCGCTCGGTTTCGAGGTCAGTTCGGTGGACTATGACGGCGTCGATACCGACTCGATATTGCCGCGCGTCGATCCACTTGATGACATGAAGCAAATCGTGCTCTGGACCGCAGGCGATTGGCAGGGCTTCAGCAGCAAAGTCTGGAGTTTCCGATGGCGAGTTGGCGAATTGTCGGCCATCGATACGTGGGAGTCGGATATCTGCGCGGACCGTGGCGGACCTTACTCTCATCTGGCCCTGACGCTGAACGCGGGCGCACGATTTGATATTCGCAGCCGTGAGCCGGTCGATGTCGATATCGTTCGAGCGTTCTTCCGTTGCGGCGGCGATGGAGTCGAAGCTGGCGGGAACCATGCGCGTGGCACTATCGACCGTATCGCCTAGTCTCAGTCCATCGGAATCGCGTCCCTCATGGCTCCCCTGTTCGATCGTGTCCTTGCGCCTTTGTGCTTCATCGCCGTTCCCGCCATGGCAACGCTGCTGCTCGGCGGATGCGCCCTGCCACCGCTCGAGGACCGCACGCCTTCCCACGCACTGACACCAGAGCAGTCCCGCGCTACCGCACTCGGACGTGCCTTGGCGCCGGCCCTGTCCCAGCGCCCGGGTCTATCGGGCATTCACGCACTGGCCGATCCGCGCGAGGCCTTCGCCGCGCGGGTCCATGGCGCGCGCATGGCGGAGCGCACGCTGGACGTGCAGTACTACATCTGGCGCCGCGACACCACGGGCACGCTGCTGCTCGATGCGCTGCATGAAGCCGCCGAGCGCGGCGTGCGGGTGCGTCTGCTGCTGGACGACAACGGTATTTCCGGGCTCGACGAGATCCTGTCCGCGCTGGATGCCCATCCCAATATCGAGGTCCGCCTCTTCAATCCATTCGTGGTGCGGTCGCCGAAATTCATCGGCTATCTGACCGACTTTCGCCGCCTGAACCGGCGCATGCACAATAAATCGTTCACCGTGGATGCGCAGGCCACCATCGTTGGCGGTCGCAACGTCGGCGACGAATATTTCGGCGCCACCGATGGCGTGCTGTTTTCCGATCTGGATGTGCTGGCCGTTGGCCCGATTGCGGCCGATGTCGAGCGCGAGTTCGATCGCTACTGGGCCAGCGCCAGTGCCTATCCGATCAATGCGATCGTGCCGCCTGTCGCACCGGACAGGCTCGAGCAGCTGACCCGGGAGGCGGCCGTCGCGCGGCGCGACCCGGCCGCCGAGGCCTACATGAACGCCCTGAAGGCGATGCCGGCATACCGCCGCATCCTCGATGGCACCTTGGCGTTCGAGTGGGCAAAGACCCGGATCGTCAGCGACGATCCCGCCAAGGTTCTGGGCAAGGCGCCGCGCCATGCGCTGATCGGACATCAGCTGAAGGAGACCATCGGCGTGCCGGCGCGGGAACTCGATCTGGTATCCCCCTATTTCGTTCCGACCAAGTCCGGCGCCAACGCCTTCGCGAACCTGGCCGCCAAGGGTGTCAATGTGCGCGTGCTGACCAATGCGGCCGAGGCGACGGACGTCAAGGTAGTGCACTCCGGCTATGTCAAATGGCGCCGTGCGTTGCTGGAATCCGGCGTGCAGTTGTTCGAGTTGAAGCGCGAGATTGCGGCGCCGGCGGACAAGGCCGATACCACGCCGCCGACCAGGCCAGAGGAGCGCGCCGGACCGTTCGGCAGCTCCGGCGCGAGCCTGCACGCGAAGACGTTCGCCGTGGACGCGCAGCGCGTCTTTGTCGGCTCGCTGAACTTCGATCCCCGCTCGGCGAATCTGAATACCGAACTGGGGTTCGTGATCGAGAGCCCCACGCTGGCGGGCCGCATCGAATCGGCGTTTGGCACCAGCGTCCCGCAGAACGCCTACGAGGTCCGGCTGTCCGACAACGGCAGCCTGTACTGGCTGGAACGGCGCGGCAACGACACGATTCGCCACGATACCGAGCCCAACACCAGCTGGCTGGAGCGCGTCTGGATCCGGGGGCTGTCGTGGTTGCCGATCGACTGGATGTTATGACGGTGTGATAGGCGAGCACTGACGGTAGCGTGCAAGGCCGCTACGGCGGGAATCCCTGCGAGCGGCCGCCGCATTGCGCCAATGGGCTATTGCGCTGTTGCGCTACTGCCCTATTGCGCGCCCTGCTCGCCCATCATCGCGTCCGGATTCATCCATACCGGCTCGAACAGATGGCCGTCGGGATCTTCGAACGTGCGCAGATACATGAACCCCATGTCCTGCGGTTCACGAATGTCCGCGCGGCCGCCGGCCGATTTCGCGGCCTCGACGATGGCGTCCACATCCTCGCGATTGTCGATCGTCAGCGCGATCAGCATGGCGCTGGTTTCGCGCCCATCGGCGATCGGCTTGCTGGTGAAGGTCCCGTAATAGGCGTGCGTCATCAGATGGAACGTGATGGTGTCTGACCACACCATCGACGACGTCTGGTGGTCGCTGAACTGCTCGTTCCTGACGCAGCCGATCGCCTCGTAGAACCGCGTCGCCGCGGCAAGATCGCGGACCGGCAGGTTCAGGAAAATCATCTTAGCCATCGTGTCTCCTCCGTTGGTTTTACTGCAGGGGGCGCGTGCGCGCCTCGGGTTGCTGATGTCCGCCTGGATTCTCGCGGGGATATTCGAGCTGCATCGCGACCAGGGATTCGGTTCGCGCGCCATAGCGCTGGCCGATGCCGTTCAGCGCCTCGTCCAGCGCCCGCGCCGGCTGCGATTCCGCGGCGAGCGCTATGGTCCGGCCTCGATCCCAGTCCGTGCCGACGTGCTCGGGCACCAGGCGAATGCCGTTTCTCGTCTGGATCGGCCCCGCCCGCTGGGCGAACGATACGGCCTGCGAACGGTATGTCCGCGACCACGCGTCGGCCACCAGCGCCAGCGACACCTCGTCGACGCCAGGCCGTAGCGCGATGCCCAGCCGCTCGCGATTCCAGAACGCCATCGTATTGCCGATCGCCGTCAAGGCGAATGGGCGCGTAAAGGTGAAGGCATCGCTGTCGTGGCGCGCATCCCAATGCGGCAGGCCCAGGTCGCGGGCCACGGCCTGTGCCCTGTCGCGGCCCGCCACGGCTTCGATCAGCGTCAACGTCATTGGCATCGACGCGGAAATGCCGGTGGTCGTGGCGACACGGCCATCGACGACGATGCGCCGGTCGGCAACGTAGCGCACGGTCGGATGCTTGTCGAGCAAGTCTTCCAGGTAGTACCAATGGGTGGTGGCGCGCTTGCCGTCGAGCAGCCCCGCCGCGGCCACGACCTTGGCGCCGGCGCAGATGCCGATGACCGTTGCGCCTTTGGCCGCCTGGCTGCGGATCCATTGCAGCACGGCCGGATCGTCGTCGCGGCTCATCGCTGGCACCAGCACGTAGTCGGCGCCCTGGGGATGCTGTGCGTCGAACTGCGCGATCGTCGCGTCCGGCTCGACTTGGAGCACGGGATAGAGCTTGACCGGCCCCGGCTGCGTCGCCAAGGCAGTCACCTCCCCGATGTCGGCGCGGCGGAGGATGCCGTAGGGCATCAGATAGTCGGTGGTCTCGGTCGCGTCATTGATGCCGACGATGGCAATCACCGGGCGCGGCCGCTTCTGGGGCTTCAGCGCGGCCAGCGTGGCGGCCCGCTCCGCTTCGGCGATCGCCGGCGGTTCAGCGGGAGCGGTGGCGGGCGGCAGGGACAGCAGCCACGCCGCGCCGGCGGCCAGCGCGACGGCCGCGATACCGAGCGCGATCCATGCTGCCAGACGTAGGTTCAGCAGGTTCAGCGGGTTCAGCCGGTTCCACCGGTTCATCGTCGTGGTCTCCTCCTTGGCTTGAGCCAGACCACTAGCTTAGGCGGACGGAATCCCGACGCCAAGCCACGCCAAAGTGTCCACATTGGGCGAGATCGGCCGATGCCGGCATGGCGCGTCGGCAGACGGTAGCCGTTGCGCCTTCGCGCCCTACCCCTTTCGCAATCCTTCCACCGGGTCGGTCTCGAACGCCTGCCACAGCGCATCGCGCCGCTGCAGCGCCTCGATCACGGCAGGCTGGCGTAACTGCGCGACGGCGGATACCACTGCATTGCACAAGAAAAACGCGGCGGTGTACGAATCGAATGGCGATGCGTTGGCGGTGCGTACCAGCAGATGGTGATCGGACAGCGGCACCAGCGGCGCGGCCGGGCTGTCGCAGATCGCGACGACGCGGGCGCCCCGTTCGCGGAAAGCACGGGCGATGCTGACCGGCGCGCTCGAATAGCGCCGGACGCTGAAGGTCAGCAGCACGTCTTCGGGCTGGACCCACAGCATGGCGTCGGTGGCCGTCACCGCGCCGGCCCCGAGCTCCTGCACATTGGGCCGGCACATGTTCAGATGCAGCGCCAGCCAGGCGCTGACCGGTGCGCTGTTCTTCTGCGCCAGGATGAACAGGCGCCCTTTTCCTCCGGCCAGCAGCCGCGCGATCGCTTCGAACGCGGCGATGTCTAGCGATTCGTGCGTGGCCGTCAGGTTGTGCTGGTCATGCATCAACGCATCGTCGAGGCACGCCCGCAAGGTTCGCTTGCCGCCGATCAGCGCCGGTGCGCGTTGACCCGCGGTCGGCAGCGCGGCAGTCACGCTCGCCCGCGCTTCGCGCTGCGCGTCGGCATAGCTGGCATAGCCGAGCTTGGCGAACAACCGCACCACGGTCGACGCGCTGGTGCCGTGCTGCGCCGCCAGCGCGGTCGCCGATTCGAGCAGCACGTGCGGATAGCCGCGCGTCAACGCATCGGCCAGTTCGCGCTCACGCGCGGTCAGCGTGGCCGCCTCGCGCGCCAGCCGGTCCAGCAGCGTGGCGCCATGATCGGCGGCTTCCTTGCGGGAATTCGTCATATTGACACCCTGCAATGTGTATTGCATGATGATATCACTACTGCAACGAGCGTTTCATCGCCTGTTTCCCGGCCGATTCACGCATGTTGCACAACGCGTTTCATCACGCCTTTCATCGCGAACCGCCCTCCGGCCGCGAACAGGAACCCCATGCAGGATAGAGAAGTAGCCCAGGGCGAACAGGCCCTGCTGGACTGGCTGCAAGGCCAGCAACAGGCGATGCAGGACTTGCTGCAGAAGATCGTCGACATCGACAGCGGCAGCCGCCATGAAGCCGGCGTCCAGGCCGTGGCCGAGGCGCTGCGCGCGCATCTGGAAGCGGCCGGCATTGCCGTGCGTTTCCATGCGGTGCCCGGATACGGCGTCTGCCTCGATGCGCAGGTGCCCGGCTCCGGCGAGGGCCTGCCGGTCCTGCTGATGGGGCATATGGATACGGTCTATCCCGAAGGCACCGCGGCCAGGCGGCCCTTCCGCGTCGAGGACGGACGCGCCTACGGTCCCGGCGTTGCCGACATGAAATCGGGACTGGTGCTCAATGTGTTCGTTGCCGAGGCGCTGGCGCGGCTGGGCCGCCAGGCGCCGCCGGTGCGGCTGTTCTTCTCGTGCGACGAGGAGATCGGTTCGCCGGCGACCCGCGAGCGGATCATGGCGGTTGCCCGCGAAGTTCGCGCCGTGTTCAACGCCGAGCCGGGCCGCGTCAGCGGCAACCTGGTGACGGGTCGCAAGGGTTCGATGGTGGTCGAGTTCGAGGTCGAGGGCGTGGCCGCGCACTCCGGCATCAACCACGCCCATGGCGCCAGCGCGATCGACGCATTGGCGCGCAAGATTCTCGAACTGCATGCGCTGACCGACCCGGCCTCCGGCGTCACCACCAATGTCGGTTGCGTGCAGGGCGGCATCGTGCCGAACATGGTGGCGCCGCATGCCAAGGCACAGCTCGATGTGCGGTTCACCGCGGAAACCGATATGGATGCGCTTTACGGGCGCATCCGCGACATCATCGAAGCCGAGTCGATCCCGCGCACGCGCGGCCGCATCACCGACATGCGCCGCACGATGCCGATGGCGACGACGCCCGCGTTCCTGCTGTCGCTGTATCAGCGCAGCGCCGAACGCGTCGGCTTCACCGTCGACGGCGAGTTCACCGGCGGCGCGGCCGACAGCGGCCTGACCAGCTCGGCCGGCACGCCGACGCTGTGCGGCACCGGCCCGGTCGGCGGCCATCCGCACACCGAGCGCGAATACTGCGAGCTCTCCACCTTCGTGCCACGGGCCCAGGCCCTGGCGCTTGCCGTTCTCGGACTCCGATGAGCGGCAGGCCCGCCTTCGAGCCAATTCACAAAACCATCCTGCCTTTCTGATCATGCAGAACCTGCCCTTCTCCCGCCGCCGTTTCGTAGGTCTTGGCCTGAGCGCCGCCGCCATCGCCGCCGCCGCGCCGCTTGGCGCCGTGGCACAGGAAAACTGGCCGTCGCGTCCGATCACGCTGGTGGTGCCGTTCCCGCCTGGCGGATCGGTCGACATCATGGCGCGCCAGTATTCGGAGCCGCTGTCGCGCATTCTTGGCGTGCCGGTCGTCGTCGACAACCGCCCCGGCGCGGGTGGCTCGGTCGCGACCCAGGTCGTCGCGCGCAGCAAGCCGGACGGCTATACCTTGGTGGTGTCGTCGCAGAGCAGCCACCTGGCCAATCCGCTGACGCAGCCGCGCATCGGCTACGACCCGATCAAGGATTTCGAGAACATCGCCATCCTGGGCCGCCAGCCCAATGCGCTGGTCGTGCATTCGAGCCTGCCGGTGCGCACGTTCGCCGAATTCATCGCCTATTCGAAGAAGAATCCCGGCAAGCTCGATTACGGCAGCGGCGGTGTCGGCAGCATGGGCCAGCTCAATGTCGAGATGTTCAAGGCCAGCACCGGTGCGGTGGCCACCCATATCCCCTACCGCGGCGGCTCGCAACTGATCACCGCGGTGCTGAGCAACGAGGTGCAGTTCATCCTGGATAACCTGGTCATCATGCTGCCGCACGTCAAGGACGGCAAGGTCCGCGCGCTGGCGGTCGCTTCGGAACAGCGGCTCGAGCAGTTGCCCGACGTGCCGACGCTGGCTGAACTCGGCTATCCGGAACTGAACCTGAGCTCGTGGACCGGCATCGCGGCACCGGCCGGCACGCCGCAGCCGGTGGTACAGAAGATCTACCAGGCAGTGCGCAAGGCAGCCAGCGATCCCGCCATGCAGGCCGCACTGCGCTCGCGCGGTGTGGTCCCGCCGGAAGACATGGCGCCTGCTGCCTTCGAACGGATGATGGCCGACCGCCTGCAGCGCTATGGCGAGGTGGTCAAGCGCGCGAAGATTTCGGCGGAGTAAGGGGCGTTCAGCATTCGGAGCAGCCGCTGAGGCTTCCATCCCCCATTCGGCATCGCCGATGATCCCCGCCTACCGGCGGGGATTACGACGTTCGGAACAGCCTCTCGTCCCAACGCACCGGCTCCGGCGCCGAGACGACGAGCTTGGCTGTGTCCGGGTGCATCGGATTGACTAGCGCGTTCCACTCGAGAGGAGCTACGACCGAGGGCACGATCAGCACGGCGGATCTCATGTCGGCCAGCCAGCGATCGCCGAAGCCGCGAGCCGCGCGGGGATCGTCCAAAGCGTCCCAGCCCCTCGGCAAGTCGTTCGGGCCTGCGCGTTCGATCCCGATGTCGTCGGGCACGTTGGCGACCACCACGACATGCTGCCTCGGCACCTTGCCGATGCGTGAGTGAACGAGAACCTCGAGCATGGCACCTGCGAAGCTGAGGGCGCCGTAGATGACAGGACGGCCCGGGCTGTTGAAACGGCCCCCCATGAGCATGGCGCCAGTACCGTTCCACACGTCATGGCGGCGGTCTGCGATCCGGTAGATCAGCATCACGCAGCCATGCCATAGAAAAGCCTCCAGAGAACTTCCTCGACCCGCTTGGCACCGAGCTCCGTCATCGATACGTCGAGCGGTGTGTTGCCGGCCAAGAGCGGATGCGGCGCATGCAGAAACTCTCGGGCATCCTCTTCGTCATCCCATACGAAATTGGCCGTCGCGAAGATCCGAGCTAGCCGCTCGGTTTTTTCGGACTCGTCCGGCGTCAGACGATCCTTCCGGCGTTTGAAGGTCGCCTCTGGCACGATCCGCGACATCAACATCCGTCGCTCCTCTGACGTTCGTACCACGTGCTCGACGATTTCTCGCAGTGCGGACTTTGGCAATCCTTCTCGCACCGCTGCATCGAGCTCGGCAAGGGAGGCGCGGGGCGGCGAAAGCGCCATGGCGGCGCTGATGTGCTCCGGCGGAACGACCAACATATCGGCACCCACTGGATCAGTTGATTCCAAATTGTAGTCCATTTGATCTCCGTCAGCTAGGAGACGAAGAATCCCTCCGATTGAGGCTGTGTGTCGTTTCGTACTGTTACCGCTGTCGTTTACCGACATTAATGGTCGGTCCGATATAGGTGGCGGATGCTGCTTCGGCATGGTCGTCCGTTCGCCTGACACAAACGGGGGTAACCATGAAGCCAGCGTCTCGCTTTCGACAGCGCGTGTTGACCGCCGCCTTGGCGCTGCTCGGCTGCTGGCACGGGGTGGCGGGCGCTGCTGAGCCTCGGGGGGCGCCCGCGCCGGCGGTCGCGCCGGGCACGGTGGTCGCACCCATCACCGACGTCGGCACGCTGAGCGGGTGCACCAACCCGATGATCGGCAAGAACGGCGATACCGGCAGCGGCAAGCGGGCGGTGTTCGTCGACGTCAAGCAGATGCGGCCGGACAGCGATCCGGTCTACGAGAAGAACGCCGTTTTCTGGGCCTCGCGAGAGAACCGGCCCGGTCAAAGCGTGTTGATGAGCGGCGCCTTTACGGCGAACCGCAAGACGGTGCGGCTGGTGGCGCTGACATCCGGCATGACGGACTGGCGCAGCGCGCTCCGTTCCAGCGCGATCACGGTGCCTGCCGTCAATCTGAGCTCGACGGGGTTGACCTTCACCATCCCGGCGAACCTCAAATACGGCCCCTACGCCTACCGCATCGAAGACCAGGATCGCGCGGTGCCGGCGCTGGAAGGCATTGTCAATCGGCCGGAAATCCAGTGGATTCTCGGCACGCCGGATACCGATTCCAGTCTGGAGGCGCCGGCGCATGAACTGGTCAATTGCGGTGCGGAGGCCGGCGGCAAGCTGCGGCTGTTCGGCAAGAACTTCAACGGCAGCAAGGAGGCTTATCTGCAATCGGCCGACAACCGGCTCTATCCGCTGACGGTCGAGCACGCCGACGATACGGCGATGGTGGCCGGCGTGCCCGCCGGCATGGCGCCCGGTTCGTACCACGTCTGGATCGGCTCACAGCACAAGGACCTGACCGCCGCGCTGCCGGTGCCGATCCGCATCCAACCCGCGCCAAAGCCGCCTGCCGTGGTGTCGTGCCCCGGACTGACGGGCGATGGTGTCACCGACAACGCCGCCGTGCTGCAAGGCTGTCTCGACAAGAACCGCAGCAATGGCGTGCGCACCGTCTTCAAGCTGCCGGCCGGGCAATTCGCCATTTCACGAACGATTGCGCTGCGCCGCCATCAGTATCTGGTCGGCGAATCCGAGGACGCGACGACGCTGCTCGGCAAGGCGAACAGCGCCGCGGCAACGCCCGCGTCGTGGATCACGGGCGAAAGCCATTTCGGCGTGGCCTCGCTGACGCTGCGCGCGCCGCATCGCGAAACGATGCTGCGGGCCGCCAACCTCGGCAGCGATCCGCGCGCGAACGGCCATATCCTGATCCAGCGCGTCAATTTCGTCGTGTCGGCCGACTACACCAACGGCGCGGGAAGCGCGCAGCTGATCAAGATTGCCGGCCCGGACCTGCGCATCGTCAATTCGACGCTGAGCTCGCGCAAGACGATGTCGATCGACTACGGCGACGGCGTGCTGATCACCGGCAACCGGGCGACCAAGGGCGATTACGGCATCGCCAACAGCCAGAACGTCGTCGTGACCAAGAATCTGTTCGGCGCCCAGGACGAAATAAACGAAGGCGTGGTGATCGGCGCCAGCCGCCCGATGATCAGCGGCACCACGGCCAACGCCACGCGCAACTTCTATCTCGGCTACAACCTGTTCCGCAACATGACGTACACGCCGACCAACCAGTTCTTCACGACGGACGGCGGCGGTGGCGCGTATCTGGGCAGGCTCGCCGCCAGCTTGGCCAGTTCGGTGACGCTGGCGCGCGATCCGAACTGGGACATGGTCGGCACCAGCAATCCGGAAAACGTCGTGATGTCGATCGTCGCCGGCACCGGAGTCGGTCAATACCGGCATCTGAAATCGATCAAGGGCCGCGTGATGGAATTGGCGACGCCCTGGGACGTGGTGCCCGATTCGTCCTCGGTGATCAACATCACCACGGGCTATCTGCGCATCACCGTCAGCCACAACGAATTCCGCAACATGCATGGCCGTGCGCTGAATTCGATCCTGTTCTTTGGCGGCGTGTTCGACAGCGTGATTGACCACAACTACAACATGAACGCCGGCGACGGCATCGCCATCGCCGCCTATGGGCCCTATGGCGATAATACCTATCTGCCGACCTTCAATATCGATTGCCTCGATAACACCGTCGCCGAGGATGGCGACCCGGTCTTCGTGATGCGCACCGCGGCGCGCAACGTCACGCGCGGGCTGGCGGTGATGGGCATGCCGGGCGCGACGCTGTCCGGCATTCTGGTACGGGGCAATCGGGTCGCCAGCCCCGGCATGATCTTTTTTCCGAACAGCTTCAAGGACAACTACTCGATCCTGGTCGAACAGAACCAGGCGCGCGTCGAACCCTGGTTCGGCGGATCGAGCGGTCCGCCGGGCGCGATGATCCGGAACAACCGTCCATAGGCACGAGCGCGAGGCGCTTCGGCGATGGACCGCGCCTTATGGCAGCGCCGGGCCCGCGCCGCGCATCGTGGCCAGCGCGCGCAGCGACAGATGGGCGAACCAGTAGACCAGGAACAGCATCCCGAGCACGCGACCGATCGTCACGCCGGCAAAGGCGGCCGGCCCCGGCATCAACAGCGCGATTGCCGCCGAGATCGCCGCGGCGATCAGACCGCTGAGCACGACGCCCGCGACCGCCACGCCGGCAAACGGCAGTCGCCATCCTTTGGCCAGCGCGGAGAATTCGCCGGCCGATGCGCGTTTGCGCAGTGCGAGATACGGCATCAGCCGCATCGCCAACCACGCCTGCGCGGCGAGGTTGGCCGCGGCATACAGCAGCGGGACCGTGGCAAGAAACTGGATCAGTGCGCACAGCACGATATAGGTGCCGACGTAGTGCGCCAACGCGCCGCGCTGGCCGGAAACGGCGTCGCCCGACGGCTCGGCGGCGGGGTAATCGCCCGCGATCTGCGCAATGGCGCCGGGCATCGACCACAGTGCGACCAGCAGGATCAGCGCAAGCTGGTACAGCACCACCAGCAGCGTCTGAGCGACGCCGCCCGCACCGCCGTACAGCGCCTGCACCCAGGGCGGTACGACACCGGTCACCAGCATGACCAGCGGCAGCCCGAGAAAGACGGCACCGGCGATCAGCAGCACCACGATCGGGCCGACGGCGAGCTTGAGGGCGCGGGAACTGACGAAACTGGCAAGCGCGGCACGAAAGGCGGCGAGCGACGGCTGCATGGCGATTGGCGTGGAGTGCAAAGTGCGGCAGCCTAGCACATCGGTCCCGCGCCGCGCGCCTTGCCGGTGCGCTACATCCGGTACCGCAGCCCGACGAACACACTGCGCGGCGCACCGGGGGCGATGAAGCGCGACGTCGCCGCATCCTGCGGCGCCACGTGCGGCTGCACCAGCCGTCCGTCCGGCAGGATGTTCTCTGCCAGCTGGCCATAGCTCGCATAGCGGCGATCGAACAGGTTGTCGACGCGGGCATACAGCTCGAGCTGCTTGCTGACGCGATAGCTGGCGCGCAGATTGACGGTGGCATAGCCGGCGGTATCCCAGCGGCGTGCATCCGGTGCCCTGCCCGGCCGCGGATCGCTGGCCAGGCCGTCCTCGTTGCCGCTGATCACGCTGGATGACACGGCCAGTACGTCGGCGCCGATTGCGAACGACGGCGTCACGCGCCAGTCGGCGCCGAACTTCAGCGTGTGCCGGGGCAGCCCGGCAAGCCGCATGCCGGGACGGACATCGATCGTGCGCTCGCCGGCCAGGATGCGCCCGTGAGCCTGGTACGTAGCCTGCAGATAGCTGTAGCCGAACCGCAGCGTCACCGCATCGAGGCGCCAGTTCGCCAGCAGGTCCACGCCCTGGTGGCGGGTGCGATCGAAATTCGAGAAGTAGCCCTGCTGGCTGTTCGGTGCGCGCAGGAACAGGATGTCGTCACGGTTGTCGGTGCGGTAGGCGGTGCCCGACAGTTCCAGGTCGCGCGACGGCCGCCAGCGCGCCCCGACCTCGTAGGTGCGCGAGACCACCTGCTTCAGGTACGGATCGGCCTGCAGGCCCGCCGGCAGGCGGCACGGCTGCGCGGGATCGGCGCAGCCGAGTTCGATCACCGTCGGCACGCGGTTGCTCTGCGCGGCGCTGGCAAACAGCGTCAGACCGGCGCCAACCTGCTGGGTCAGGCCGATCGCTGGATTGAGCTTGCTGTAGGTGAAGCGCTCCGTCGGCTTGTCGCTGCCGTCGCTGTCGATCAGCGTGCTGGTCACCTTCAACCGGTTCCAGCGGGCCGACAGGTTCAGATGGGTCGTCGGCGTCAGCGTCCACAGATCGGCCAGATAAACGCCGATCGCGCGCGACTTGCCGTGGGCGCCCGAGAACAGCTCGACCTCGGACCCGGGCGCGGCCGACACGCCGCGGTCCGCGCTCAGCAGCGCCTCCTGCTCGTACTGGGCGTAGCGCACCCGGTTGGCGTCGAAGGTCACGCCCATGTTGATGCGGTGTGCGCCCAGTTCCTTGGCCAGGCTCAGTGCGGCGCCCTGGCCGCGCTGGCGGGTGTGGGTCGTGTTCAACACGGCCGGATGCAGCGCGGCGCCCTGCTCGCGCGTATAGCCACAGTCGTCGTCGGCCGGCGAGCCATCGGCGTTGAAGCCGTCCTCGCAGGCCTCGGCATATTCGGCGTAGTCCTCGCTGACGTCGCCGTTGACGGTGTCGCGCCGGCTGTGGCGGACGTATGCCATGGCGGAGATGCGGGTCGTGTCGTCGAGCCAGTGGCTTCCGTTCAGCGTGGCTTGTGTGACGCGGTTGCGGGTCTGGTCGGGGTAGGTGAACACCGCGCGCCGGTTCCCCGCATACAGGTCGGGCAGCACGGCACTGCCATCGAGCCGATAGTCCGGCACCAGCCCGTTGCCGACGAGCCGGCTGCTGCCATGCAACAGCGACACGTCCCACTCGGTCGCCCCGCTGCTGCGGCCGGCCTTCACGAACAGATTGCCGAGCCGGCCGTCGGAATGGTCGCGCCAGCCATTCTCCTTGAACAGCGTGCCGGCGACGAAGCCGTGCCAGCCGTCCTCGCTGCGCGCGCCGAACGACAGGTCGGCGCGCTTGCGGGCACCGCTGCCGTACGAGATGTCGGCACCGAAGCCCTGCGAAGTCAGCCCCGATTTGGTCGTCAGCGCCAGCGCGCCGCCCAGCGTGTTCAGGCCGTACACCGGGTTTGAACCCGACACCAGCGCGATATGGTCGAGCGCGGCTTCGGGAATCATGTCCCAGTTGACCACGTCGCCGAACGGCTCGTTGACGCGCACGCCGTCGAGATAGACCGACAGGCCCTGCGGCACGCCAAGAATCGACGAGGCGCGGAAGCCGCGGTAGGTCACGTCGGCCTGGAATGGGCTGCCCTGGATCTCGTTGACATTGACGCCGGCCAGATTGCGGCTCAGGTACTCGACAAGATTGCCGGCGCGCGGACCGGACGCAGTGTCGCGCTCCGCGCCCTGCACGGTGTATGGCAGCGTATCGCGCTCGACGCCGATGCCGGGCAGCGGCGCGGCGGCGACGATGGTGACCGTCGGCAGCGAACTGTCCTGTTGTGACACAGTGCTGCCCTGTTGTGCAACAGCGTGGCCGGCGCCGAACAGCGCGATCGCGCATGCCATGGCGATGGCACGGGGAATGGGGGACCCGGTACGGCGCGTCGCGGCGGGCGCGTGCGGCCTGCCGGCGGCGGCAGCGGTCCGGTTGGCTGACATCTTGCATCTCCTCCTGGTATCGAGCGGACCTCTGTCGGGCCGCACGATCCCGTCGAGCAGGTTCCATACCCCGACGGCCGGGAAAAACTCCCGACCGGGGACGGGAACCGGCTCGCCAGGCCGGGATCGATGCGCCGCGCAGCCACGCCACCAGAGCGCCGGGCCGCCTCGATGGAAACGAGGAGACCCCTGCCATGCCCCTGTCCCGCCATCTGCTGCTTCGGGCCGCGCCGATCGCATTGCTGAGCCTGGTCGTCGCCACGCTGTTCGCGCTGGCCACGGCCGCAGGCGATATCCGCAGCGAACGGCGCGGCGCCGATGCCACCGCCAGGATGTTCCGTCATCTCGCGGGATTGCAGGCCGACCACGCCGAGGCCCGTAACGGACATTTGCGCGCCCTGCGGGATATCGCGGCTTCCGGCGCGCTGCGCCATCTGCGCCTGACACTGCGGGACGATCGCGGCGTGGTGCTCGTCCCGCAGACCGGCGCTGCCGGCAGTGAAGCGCCCGCGGAACCGGCCGCGTCGTGGACCATCCCGGCGGCCGAGGGGGCCGGATACCGCGTGGCGTTGGACTGGAATCCGCGCAGCGAGGAAAGCGAGGCGCTGAACACCTTCGCCGGCCAGCTGGCGACGTTGACGCTGTACAGCGCGCTGCTGTTTGCCGGCATCGCATGGTCGGCACGACGGGCATTGGCCCCGCTGCGCGGGATGCTGGCGGCAATCCGCCGCTACGAGCACGCCGAATACGATGCCGCGCTGCCGCCGACCCGGATCGCCGAACTCGACGCGATCCGGGGCGCGTTGCAGCAGCTCGCCGCGGCACTGGCGCAGGCGGAGGCTTCCCGCCGCGCGCTGAGCCTGCGGCTGCTCGACGCACAGGAGCACGAGCGGGCCCGGATCGCACGCGAACTGCACGACGAGCTCGGCCAGACGTTGACGGCCATGCGGGCCGACGCGGCCTACCTGTCGCGCCGGCTGACGCACGACGCCGCGCTGCGCAGCGTGGCCGACGGGCTGTCACAGCATGGCGCGCGCATCCAGCAGGATGTCCGCTCGCTGCTGCATCGGCTGCGGCCGCATGGCACGCAGCCGGGCAACGGGCCGGTCCCGCTGGCCCGCATGCTGCAGGACCTGCTGCAAGGGTGGCGCGCGCAGCCGGATTCGCGCACGGACTTTCGCCTGGAGATCGAGCTCGGCGCGGTGGCGGTGCCGCCGGCGCTGGCGCTGGCGCTCTACCGCATGACGCAGGAGGCCCTGACCAACGCGGTGCGGCACGCGGGCGCCGCGACGGTCCAGGCCCGCGTGGCCGCCAACGCCACCGGCGACATCGTCTGGTGCGTCGAGGACGACGGCGTCGGCATCGGCGATCCCGACGCCGCGTTCGAGGCCGGTTGCGGATTGGGGGGCCTGCGCGAACGGGTGTGGGCACATGGGGGGCAACTGGAGCTGAGCGCCTCACGGTCCGGCGAAACGCGACCGGGCCTGAAGCTGCTGGCCCGTTTCCCTGGCGCACTGGCGGCCCAGCCTGCTGCCGTCGCGGCGATTTCGCCGGGTGTGGCAGTTGCGGCGGACCATGCGCCGGACACCGTGGCCCGCGCCGGCGGCCCCCGCCACGGCCGCGTGCCGGAGCTGGCCTGATGATGCCGCTGCGTGTGGCGCTCGCCGACGACCATGCGGTGGTCCGCGCCGGCTACCGCCGCCTGCTGGAGCTGGACGACGGCCTGCAGGTGGTCGCCGAGTTCGCCGATGGCGACGCCGCCTACCTCTGGCTCAGCCGCCATCCCGCCGACGTGCTGGTGCTGGACCTGTCGATGCCGGGCCGCGGCGGGCTGGAAGTGCTGCGCTGCCTGAAGGCGCGCGTGCCGGCGCTGCGCGTGCTGGTCTTCAGCATGCACGACAGCCCGGCCATCGTTGCGCAGGCGCTGCGCGCGGGCGCGGACGGCTATCTGACCAAGAGCAGCGCACCGGACCTGCTGGTCGACGCGGTGCATCGCGTCGCGGCCGGCGAGCGGCCGCTGTCCGACGACATCGCCGCCGTCGCCGGCGAGGGCGACCCGAAGGCGCTGCCGCACATGCGCCTGTCGCCGCGCGAATTCGATCTGTTCCGCCTGCTGGCGCGCGGCATCGCGATCGAAGACATCGCCGCGCAGCGCTACCTGAGCACCAAGACGATCGCCAACTACCAGACGCTGATCCGCAAGAAGCTGGGCCTGGCCAATGTCGTCGAGATGTACCGCTATGCGCGCGAGCACGGACTCGACTGAAGCCTGGCTGCCGGCAGCCGCAACACGATTGCTCCATTTCAGGACACCGTGCGCAACGTGTCGGTGAGCGGCGCAACAGTGGCGGCGCGCCTTGCCGCGAAACCGATGCCGGAACGCCGCGAACGGCCAGTGGCACGCTCCTTGCGCTGATGGGAGTGGACTGGCCGGACACCCGGTCGTCAAGACAGCAGCGCAAGCGCAACATGAACGATTCGTCAGGAGACACCACCATGAACCATGCGGAACTGAAGTTCCTCGATATCGAATTCCCGTACAAGGCGTCCTACGACAACTTCATCGGCGGCAAGTGGGTACCGCCGCAGTCGGGCCAGTACTTCGACAACGTGTCGCCGGTCACGGGACAAGCCTTCTGCAAGATCGCCCGTTCCAACGCGGACGATATCGAGCTGGCGCTCGACGCGGCCCACGCGGCCAAGACCGCCTGGGCCCGCACGTCGCCCGCCGAGCGCGCCAATGTGCTGAACCGCATTGCCGACCGCATGGAGGCCAATCTGCAGCGCCTGGCGGTCGCCGAGACGATCGACAACGGCAAGCCGCTGCGCGAGACCATGGCCGCCGACCTGCCGCTGGCGATCGATCATTTCCGTTATTTCGCCGGGGCGGTGCGCGCGCAGGAAGGCGGCATCTCGGAGATCGACCACGACACCATCGCTTACCACTTCCATGAGCCGCTGGGCGTCGTCGGCCAGATCATTCCATGGAACTTCCCGCTGCTGATGGCGACGTGGAAGCTGGCGCCGGCGCTGGCCGCGGGCAACTGCGTGGTGCTCAAGCCCGCCGAGCAGACCCCCGCCTCGATCATGGTGTTGCTGGAAATCATCGGCGACCTGCTGCCGCCGGGCGTGCTCAACGTCGTCAACGGCTTCGGCCTGGAGGCCGGCAAGCCGCTGGCGTCGAACAAGCGCATCGCCAAGATCGCCTTCACCGGCGAGACCACCACGGGCCGGCTGATCATGCAGTACGCCAGCCAGAACCTGATCCCGGTCACGCTGGAGCTCGGCGGCAAGAGCCCGAACATCTTCTTCGCCGACGTGCTGGACAAGGACGACGCGTTCTTCGACAAGGCGCTGGAAGGCTTCGCGATGTTCGCGCTGAACCAGGGCGAGGTCTGTACCTGCCCGTCGCGCGCGCTGATCCAGGAATCGGTCTACGACCGCTTCATGGAGCGGGCGATCAAGCGCGTCGAGGCGATCAAGCAAGGCCATCCGCTGGACCGCAGCACGATGATCGGCGCGCAGGCCTCGCAGGAGCAGCTCGAGAAGATCCTGTCGTACATCGACCTGGGCAAGCAGGAGGGCGCGCAGTTGCTGACGGGCGGCGAACGCGCCCAGCTGGGCAACGGGCTGGAGAACGGCTACTACGTCAAGCCGACCGTGTTCCGCGGCCACAACAAGATGCGCATCTTCCAGGAGGAGATCTTCGGGCCGGTGGTATCGGTGACGACCTTCAAGACCGAGGAAGAAGCGCTCGAGATCGCCAACGACACGCTGTATGGCCTTGGCGCCGGGGTCTGGACGCGCGACGGCACGCGGGCCTACCGTTTCGGCCGCGCAATCCAGGCCGGCCGCGTGTGGACCAACTGCTATCACGCCTACCCCGCGCACGCGGCGTTCGGCGGCTACAAGCAATCGGGCATCGGGCGCGAGAACCACAAGATGATGCTCGACCACTACCAGCAGACCAAGAACCTGCTGGTCAGCTACAGCCCCAACGCGCTCGGCTTCTTCTGACCGACGGGCCTGGCAACGGCTCTCGCCCGCGCGAACCCGAATCCTGGCGCCTTGTTCTGCCGCGAGCAAGCAAGCAAGCACGCCGGGCGCTCGGCCTTCGCTCGGGCGGGGGCATCTTCGCGGAATCCGACGATGAATACCCCCTTGCCCCCACGCGTCATCGCCACCGACGCCGCGCTCGCGCTGATCGCGCGGCTGATCGCCGACCACGGCCCCATCCTGTTTCACCAGTCCGGCGGCTGCTGCGACGGCAGCGCGCCGATGTGTTTCCCCCGCGGCGAATTCCTGGTCGGCGGCAGCGACATCAAGCTCGGCGAGATCGGCGGCGCACCGTTCTACATGAGCGAATCGCAGTTCGAATACTGGCGGCACACCCAGCTGATCATCGACGTGGTGCCCGGCAACGGCGGCATGTTTTCGATCGAACGTGCCACCGGCATGCGCTTTCTGACGCGCTCGCGGCTATTCGGCGACGAGGAAGCCGAGCGGCTCGCCGCGACGCCGCCAGAGCGGGCGACGGTCGACTATCCCGACCTCGCCGCGTGATGGCGCCCGCGCAGACCCTCCCGATGCCAAGGCGCCGCGCCCTCGCGATCGCCCTTGGTTCGCTGGCCGCGAGCGCGGCGTTTCCCGCCGTCGCGGCCTGGGCCGATGCCGGCACCACTGCGGCCGCCGATTACCCGTCGCATCCGCTGACGCTGATCGTGCCCTGGCCCGCGGGCGGCGCCACCGATCTGTCGATGCGGGTATTGGCCGAACTGGTCGCACACGAGCTCGGCCAGCCGGTGGTGGTCGAGAACCGCGCCGGAGCGGGCGGTGCGCTGGTCGGCGCCCTGCTCGCCGTGGCGAAGCCGGACGGTTACACGATCGGCCAGTTGCCGGTCACGGTCTACCGGCTGCCGCACCAGCAGAAGACGACCTGGCAGCCGCTGCGCGATATCCAGCCGGTGGTGATGATCTCCGGCTATACCTTTGGCGTGGTGGTGCCGGCCGACAGCCCGTTCCGCAGTTTCGGCGACCTGGTGGCCTGGGGCCAGGCGCATCCGGACGCGTTGACGGTCGGCTCGTCCGGCATCGGCACCACGCCGCATCTGGCGATCGACGACGTGCTCGGGCGCCACCATATCCGCTATGTGCATGTACCTTACCGCGGCATCGCCGACCAGATGCTCGCGGTATCCGGCGGCGCGCTGATGGCCGGTGTCGGCGCGACCGGTTTCGCACCCTATGTCGACAGCGGACGCCTGCGGCTGCTGGCGCTGTTCAGCGAACACCGGTCGCCGCGCTGGCCCGAGGTGCCGACCATGAAGGAGCTCGGCTATCCCGACGCCGTCCACAACTCGCCCTACGGCATCGGCGCGCCGCGCGGCACCGATCCGCGTATCGTCCGGCGGCTGCACGATGCCTTTGCCCGAGCGATGCGCCACCCCCGGCATCTGGCCGAGCTGGCCAGGTACGACCAGGAACTGACCTATCTCGATACCGCGCGGTACGAGGCCTATCTGCGCGGGGTGTGGGCCCGCGAGCGCGACTTCGCGCAACGGCTGGGCCTGGCCGCCGGCAAGGAGCCATCGTGATGGGTTCCACCCTCGCCCCCGCGATGCGCGCGGACGCCGCATCGAACGAAGCACCGTGCGATACCGCGCCGGCGCTGCGCTGCGACGGACTGGTCAAGCGTTTCGGCAGGCAGGCCGCGCTCGATGGCGTTTCGCTTTCGGTGCGCCCCGGCGAATTCGTTGCGTTGCTGGGGCCGAACGGCGCCGGCAAGACCACGCTGTTCCAGATCCTCAGCGGGCTGTTCGTGGCGGACGCGGGGCGCGCCGAGGTGATGGGCGCCGACATGCGCCAGCATCCCGCACGCGCGCTGGCCAGGCTTGGCATCGTCTTCCAGCAGCCGGCAACCGACCTGGACCTGCCGGTGCGCGACAACCTGCTGTTCCATGCCGACCTGCATGGCCTTGCCCGGCGCCAGTCGCTGCCGCGGATCGCCGCCCTGCTCGCGCGCTTCGGCCTGGCCGAGCGCGATCGCTCGCCGGTGCGCGCGCTGTCGGGCGGCAACCGGCGCAAGGTCGAACTGGCGCGGGCGCTGCTGCACGAACCGGCGCTGTTGCTGATGGACGAGGCCACGGTCGGACTTGATCCGGCTTCCCGCATGCAGATCGTCGACGAGGCCCGCCGCCTTGCCGCGGGGCAATCGACCGCGGTGTTGTGGGCCACGCATCTGGTGCAGGAGGTTGCCGGCTGCGACCGCGTCGTCGTGCTGCACCGGGGCAAGGTGCGCTTTGACGGTCCTCCGGCGATGCTGTGCGACGCCACCGGGCAGCCAGATCTCGAAGCGGCCTTCCTGGCCCTTACTGATTCGGAGGCATTGCCATGAGCCATCTGCCACCGGTGCCGCGCATCCGCTGGATCGTGGGCGCCACGCTTGCCGTGACCACCGTGCTGGTCCTGGCCGGATGGTCGGAGGCGGCACCACCAGCGGGCGGCGGCCAGGTGATCGTCTCCAGCGAAAAGGACGGCAGCCTGATTTTCTACGACGCCGCCAGCCGGCAGATGTCCGCCGTGTTGCCGCAATGCCGCCGGCCGCGCCATCTGCAGCTGTCGCCCGATCGCAGCCGGCTCTACGTCGCCTGCAGCGACGACGATCGCGTCGACGTGGTCGATGTCCGCGCGCGCAAGACGCTGGCCGCGTTGCGCGTCGGCGACGATCCCGAAATCTTTGACCTCAGCCCGGACGGCAGGACGCTCTACGTCTCGAACGAAGAAGAGGCGCTGCTGACCGCGGTCGACACGGCCACCGGACAGAAGCGCTTTTCGGTGGCCGTCGGCGAGGAGCCGGAAGGGGTCAAGGTCAGCGCCGACGGCAAGCGCGTCTACGTCGCCTCCGAAGTGGCCAATCTGGTCCACGTGATCGACGTGGACAGCCGCAAGATCATTCGCCATATCCCGGTCGGCAATCGGCCGCGCCGCTTCGCGCTGTCGCCCGACGGCAAGGAGCTGTGGGTCAGCAACGAGCTCGCCGCGAGCGTGTCGATCATCCGCACCGACACGCTGCAGGTCGTGCACGTGCTGACGTTCGCGCCGAAAGGCTTTCGTGCGGACGACGTGACGCCGGTGGGTATGGCGCTGTCGCGCGATGGCCGGCGCGCCTATGTGGCGCTCGGACGGGCCAACCATGTGGCGGTGGTCGACGCCGCGAGCCGGCGCGTGCTCGACTACGTGCTGGTCGGCAGGCGCGCGTGGGGCCTGGCGCTGACCCGCGACGATGCGCTGCTGTACGTGACCAACGGCCTGTCGGACGACGTCAGCGTGGTCGACACCATGCGCGGCAAGGCAGTGGCTACGCTGAAGGCGGGCCGCGTGCCGCATTCGGTCGTCATCGATGACTAGGCTTGCCCGGCTGCGCGCCCTGGCCGGCGCCTGCGCACTGCTGGCCGGTATCGCGACCGCTTCCGCGGCGGAGCTGCGGATCGGCGTCGTCAGCCTCGCCGACGATCCGCGCTACGAGCCCAAACGGCTGGAACAGCGCTATCCGGGCCACCCCGAGGGCCGGCCTTTCGACGGCATGCGCGTGGCCGCGGCCGAATCCCGCCTTGCGCTCGAGGCTGCGGGGCTGACGCTGAAGCTCGAAGCGGCCGAAGCCCGCGATGCGCAGGCCGCGGCCCAGGCCGCCGCGGCGCTGGCGCGCCAGGGTGTCCGCTATATCGTGCTGGACCTGCCCGCCGATGCCGTCCGCGCGGCGGCCCGTGCGGTCAAACCGGCCGACGCCCTGCTGCTCAATGTTTCGGCCGACGACGACGCGTTGCGCGGGGAAGGCTGCGCCCCGCATCTGCTGCACACGCTGCCGAGCCGGCGCATGCAGGCCGACGCGCTGATGCAGGCGCTGGCCGCCCGCAAATGGCGCAAGGCATTGCTGCTGACCGGACCCGCCCCGGAGGATCGCGCGTGGCAGGCGCTCTATCAGCAGGCGGCCCGGCGCTTCGGGGTCGCCTGGGCCGCGCAGCGCGATTTCCGCCTGTCGAACGATCCGCGCGAACGGGAGCTCGCCAACGTCCGCCTGCTGACCGGTGGGCCCGACCATGACGTCGTGATCGTCGCCGACGCCGATGGCGAGTTCGCCCGCACCGTGCCGTATGCCACGCAGCTGCCGCGCCCGGTTGCCGGCGCCAACGGGCTGACCGCGATGGCGTGGCACCGCGCGTGGGAGCGCCACGGCGGCCCGCAATTGAACCGGCGCTTCGTCAAGGCAGCCGGGCGGCCGATGAGCGGACACGATTGGGCGGGATGGGTGGCGATCAAGGCGGTGGTCGAAGCGGTGACGCGCGCGCCGAAGGCGCCGTTTGCCGAGCAGGCGAAGGCGTTGCGATCCGGAGACGTCGCCATCGATGGCTTCAAGGGCCCGCGCCTGAGCTTCCGGCCCTGGGACGGGCAACTGCGCCAGCCGGTGTTTCTTGCGCATGCCGACGGCGTGGCGGCGGTCGCCCCGCTTGACGGTTTCCTGCATCCGAAGAACAACCTCGACACGCTGGGCGCGGACGCGCCCGAGAGCGCGTGCCGCCGCTGATCCCCATGCCAGCCATCTCCATGCCGACCTCTCCCCTGCTCCACCGCTGGCGCGCCCTGCGCGCCGTTGTCTGCCGGGAGCTGCGCAAGTTCCTGCGCCAGCCCGGCCGCCTGATCTCGTCGCTGGTGCGGCCGTTGCTGTGGTTCCTGGTGTTCGGCGCGGGCTTTCAGAACGTGTTCGGCGTCGCCATCATTCCGCCCTACGACACCTATGTCGAATACAAGGTCTATCTGACCCCCGGCCTGCTGGCGATGATTGCGCTGTTCAACGGCATGCAGTCCTCGCTGGCGATGGTCTACGACCGCGAAATGGGCGTGATGCGGCTGCTGCTGACGGCGCCGCTGCCCCGGCCATGGTTGCTGGCATGCAAGCTCGCGGCCGGTGCGCTGCTGTCGCTGCTGCAGATGGCCGTGTTCCTGCTGGTTGCCGTGCTGTTCGACGTGCCGCTTGCCTGGACCGCGCTGCCGATGTTGCTGGCGGCAATGACGCTGGTTGCACTGATGCTCGGTGCGCTCGGCCTGGCGCTGTCGGTGCATGTCCGCCAACTGGAGAACTTCGCCGGCATGATGAACTTCGTGATCTTCCCGATGTTCTTCATCAGCACCGCGCTGTATCCGCTGTGGAAACTCGAGGAATCGGGGGCCGAGGCGATCCACCAGTTGGCGCGGATCAACCCGTTCACGCACGCGGTCGAGGCCATCCGTTTCGCGCTGTATGGCCAGGCGGCATGGGGCAGCCTCGCCGTGGTGGCCGCGTGTGCCTGCCTGTTCTTCGGCGTGGCATTGTTCGGCTACGACCCGCAGCGCGGCATGGCAAGGCCGCTGGGGAAGCGGGCATGAGCCGGCCAGCCTGGCCCCGCCGCCATGGCGGGCGCAGCCGCGGGTGGTTCGGCACGCTGCTGGCCCTGGCGGTGGTACTGGCCGCGGCACGGGGGCATGCGGCGGCCGATGCCGATCCCTTCGCCTCGCCGCAATGGCCCGCGTTGCGCGCCGAGATGCTGGGCAATGCGCCGGCGGTGTTCGATCCGCGCGTCAAGGTCGTCGGCCCCGCTTTCGCCGAGGATGCGCTGAACGTGCCCATCGCGTTCGATGCCTCCGCGCTGGGCGAGGTCGACAGGATCGTCGTGGGCGTCGATCGCAATCCGATCCGCCAGGTGCTGACCTTCACGCCTGGCAGGCTCAAGCCCGCCCTGTCCTTCCGCTTCAAGCTGGAACAGGGATCGCCGGTACGGGTGGCGGCGCGCACGCGCGACGGGGTCTGGCATGTCGGCGGGCTGCTGGTCGACGCCGCCGGCGGCGGCTGCACGGTGCCCGGCGTGACACGCAAGGACGGCTCGTGGAGCGCGACGCTGAACCGGGTCGAGGCCCGGCGCTTTGCCGCGCTCGATGGCGGCGGTGGCCGGGTCCGGATCCGCGTGATGCATCCAATGGATACCGGCCTCGTGGCGGGCATCCCCGCCTTCCATATCGAGCAGCTGGCCCTCGTCGACGGCCGCCGCGAACCGCTCGGCACGCTGGCGCTGCACGAGCCCGTTTCGGAGAACCCGATCTTCTCGTTCGACCTGCGCGAGCCGGCTGCCCAACCGCTGGCGGTGACCGGCCGCGACAACAACGGCAACCGTATCGACGCCAGGGTGCTGCCATGAGCAACAGGCTGGCCACGATCGCCCTGCAGATTGCCCTGCTGTTGCCCGCATCGGCATTCGGCGACGGGCTCGCAGAGAGGCCGCTGCAGCCGCCAGACTACCGCCTCGCGCCGCGCGGCATCGGCGACGGCGTCTGGCTGCTCGAGGGCGCGAACGCCGACTTCGCGGTCGGCAACGGCTGCAACATCATCAATACCGCCTTCATCGATACTGGCGATGGCGTGGTCGTCGTCAATACGGGACCGTCGCGGCGCTACGGCGAGCAGCAACGCGCGGCGATCGCCAAGGTAACTGATGCGCCGGTCCGCCTGGTGCTGAATCTGAACCTGCATCCCGACTACTTCTTCGGCAACCAGGCCTACGCCGACGCGAAGCCGGCGGCGCTTGCCGGCACCGTCGCGGGTGCTGCGCGCGAGGCGGGCTCGTATGCCGACAACCTGTATCGGCTGTGCGGAGACTGGATGGCCGGCACTGAACCGGCGCCGCCCGCCACGACGATCGAGCCGGGACAGCGCACGATCGGCCGCCATCGCTTCGAGCTGCTGCACCTGCAGGGCCATACCGGCGACGACCTGGTGCTGATCGACCATACCGCGCGCGTGATGTTCGCCGGCGGCCTCGTCTTCCGCTCGCGCGTCCCGACCACGCCGCACGCCGACATCCCACGCTGGCTGGCCAGCCTGGACGTGCTGGAACGCCGGATGCGCGAGGACGGCTTGCGTCTGCTGGTGCCAAGCCATGGCCCGGCGCTCGATCGCGCCGATGCGATCGCACAGACGCGGGATTACCTGCGTTGGCTCGACGCGCGCCTGCGCCGAGCCGCCAGAGAGGGCCGCGATCTCGCCGAGGTCATCGCGATGCCGGTGCCGGCGCCCTACTCGGAATGGGCCGCGATGCCGGCCGAATACCTGCGCAACGTCACGCACCTGTACCCCGCGTACGAACGCGAGGCATTGGCGCCATGAGCGCCTGTGCCGGGCTCGGCCAAGAGGTGCTCCATTCCGCGACAGCGGTTGTTGCGCGGTAGCGCGATACGGCCCGGTACGGCGCACCTGCGCAGTCGGTCGCGGCGCGAAATGGCCCGCCAACAACGGGAATTTTTCACGGCTGGCGTGGCACGCGATTTGCGGTGTGGCGCACCGGCGCGGCATTGCCGATCGGCCCGTGCCGCGCCTACCGAAGAACCACCGGGAAATCCGCAGCAAAGATGATCGAAACCGATGATCGACAAAAAGAGAGAGGAGCAAACGATGAGCAAGTTGAAGGTGCTGGTGCTGGCAACCGCCTGCGTGGCCAGCTTCGCCGCGCGTGCCGCGGTAACGGACGCGATGATCGAAAACGACGCGAAGAGTCCCGGTGATGTGCTGTCGTGGGGAATCGGACCGGAGGGCCAGCGCTTCTCGCCGCTGGCAAGAATCAACACGAAGAACGTCGCACGCCTGGTGCCGGCGTGGTCGTTCTCGTTCGGCGGCGAGAAGCAGCGCGGCCAGGAATCGCAGCCGTTGATCCATAACGGCAAGATGTTCGTTACCGCATCGTATTCGCGGATCTTCGCGCTCGATGCGAAGACCGGCGCCAAGCTGTGGAAGTACGAGCATCGGCTGCCCGAAGGCATCATGCCCTGCTGCGACGTGGTGAACCGCGGCGCGGCACTCTACGACAACCTGGTCATCTTTGGCACGCTCGATGCGCAACTGGTGGCGCTCAACCAGGACACCGGCAAGGTCGTGTGGAAGGACAAGATCGACGATTACGCGGCAGGCTATTCGTACACGGCGGCGCCGATGATCGTCAAGGGCCTGGTGCTGACCGGCGTGTCCGGGGGCGAGTTCGGCGTGGTCGGCCGCGTCGAGGCGCGCGACGCGAAGACTGGCCGGATGGTCTGGGTCCGTCCGACCGTCGAAGGGCACATGGGCTATCGGTTCGACGCCGAGGGCAACAAGATCGAGAACGGCATCACCGGCAACCTGAACGCCAGCTGGCCCGGCGAGACCTGGAAGACCGGCGGCGCGGCGACCTGGCTCGGCGGCACCTACGATCCGAAGACCGGGCTGGCCTATTTCGGCACTGGCAACCCGGGGCCGTGGAACAGCCACCTGCGCAAGGGCGACAACCTGTACTCGTCGTCGACGGTCGCCATCGATCCGGCCACCGGAAAAATCGTCTGGCATTACCAGAACACACCGAACGACGGCTGGGACTTCGACGGCGTCAACGAGTTCGTGACCTTCGATCTCGACGGCAAGCGCGTCGGCGGCAAGGCCGACCGCAACGGCTTCTTCTACGTCAACGACGCGCGCGACGGTAAGGTACTGAACGCCTTTCCGTTTGTCCGCAAGGTGACCTGGGCAAAGGACATCGATCTGAAGACCGGCCGGCCCAACTTCGTCGCCGAAAGCCGTCCCGGCGATCCCGCGGACCAGAAGAAGGGGCAGTCGGTGTTCGCGGCGCCGGGCTTCCTCGGCGGCAAGAACCAGCAGCCGATGGCATACAGCCCGCAGACCCGCATGTTCTACGTCCCGGCCAACGAGTGGGGCATGGACATCTGGAACGAGCCGATCACCTACAAGAAAGGCGCGGCCTTCCTTGGCGCGGGATTCACCATCAAGCCGCTGAACGAGGACTATATCGGCGCGCTGCGCGCGATCGATCCGAAGACCGGCAAGATCGTCTGGGAGGTCAAGAACAATGCCCCGCTGTGGGGCGGCGTGATGACGACCGCCGGCGGCCTCGTGTTCTGGGGCACGCCGGAGGGCTATCTGAAGGCGGCCGATGCGAAGACCGGCAAGGAGCTGTGGCAGTTCCAGACCGGCAGCGGCGTGGTGGCGCCGCCGGTCACCTGGGAAGAGAACGGCGAGCAGTTCATCGCCGTGGTGTCGGGCTGGGGCGGCGCCGTGCCGCTGTGGGGTGGCGACGTCGCCAAGCGCGTCAACTTCCTCGAGCAAGGCGGATCGGTCTGGGTGTTCAAGCTGAGCAAGGTCTGAGCGTTTGTCCGACGGGCCGGCCCTCGGCGGTGCCGGCCCAGCAAGAGCTGGAGAATTCCATGCAGAAAGAACGAAATCGACGTATCGCGCCGCGCGCAGCCGCCCTTGCCTTCGGCCTCGCGCTTGCGGCATCGGCACAGGCGGCACCCGATATCAAGGCGCTGGCCGACAAGAATGGCTGCTTCTCCTGCCATGGCATGCAGGGCAAGCTGGTCGGCCCTGGCTTCGCCGAGGTTGCCGCCAAATACAAGGGGGACGGCGAGGCGGCAGGCAAGCTGGCGCGCAAGATCCAGGAGGGCGGCAAGGGGGTATGGGGGCGGATTCCAATGCCGCCGCATCCTTCGCTGAAGGACGAGGAAGCGAAGCGGCTGGCGGCGTGGGTGCTGGAGGCCGGCTGAACGGCGGCCCGTGCGAGGCGCGATGTTCCATCGCCCTCCATGGTCCTTCATCGCCCTCTCCCCAGCCCTCTCCCCAGCCCTCTCCCGCAAGCGGGAGAGGGAGCATGGTGCCGGCAGCGCGACGGCTCGCCGCGCGACTCGCCCTCTCTTCCGCTCTTCCGCTCTGCCGCTCTCGCGCTCTACCCCTCGCTCAACCGCAGCGAATTGGCATCGGTGCGGAACAGCAGCGGCGCCTCCCTGCCCCGCTCCACGCGTCCCTGGGCCAGCACGGCGGCCAGCCGGCCCTGCGCCACGATGGCACGCAAGCGATCGTGATCGCCGGACCGGTCGCAGACCGGATCCGTCGCGTCGGCGTCGCCGGTCAGCTGCCATGCTTGGCAGCGGCAGCCGCCCGCGTCGGCCTCCTTCTCCTCGCAGGAACGGCATGCCCCCTTCATCCACGCGGTGCCGCGATAGCGGCTGAATGCGTCGCTGTCGAACCAGATCTCGCGCAGTGGCATGTCGTTGACGTTTGGCAGCGCGAGGCCCGGCAGCATGCGGGCGGCGTGGCAAGGCAGCGCCGTGCCGTCGGGCGCGACGCCCAGAAACGTCGTGCCCCAGCCGTTCATGCACTTCTTGGGCCGCGTTTCGAAATAGTCCGGTACCACGAACAGAATGCGGCAACGCGAGCCGATGCGCCGCCGATAGCGCTCCACCACGGCCTCGGCTTCGCGCAGTTGCGCGGCATCGGGCATCAGCGCTAGGCGGTTGCGCCAGGCCCAGCCGTAGTACTGGGTGTTGGCCAGCTCCAGATACTCGGCGCCCATCTCCAGCGCCATCTCGATGATGGTGCCGACATGCGGCAGGTTATGCCGGTGCAGCACGCAGTTCATCACCATCGGATAGCCGTGCGCCTTGATCATCCGGGCCACGCGCCGCTTCAGGTCAAAGGTGCGCGTGCTCGACAGGAAGTCGTTCAGCTCGCGCGTCGAATCCTGGAAGGAAAGCTGGATGTGGTCGAGCCCCGCCTCGCGCAGCGCCCCCAACCGTTCGTCGGTCAAGCCGACACCGGAGGTGATCAGGTTGATGTAGAAGCCGAGCCCGCGCGCATGCGCGACGAGCGCTTCGAGGTCCTTGCGCATCAGCGGCTCGCCGCCGGACAGTCCCAGCTGCACCGCGCCCAGCGCTCTGGCCTGCGTCAACACGTCCAGCCACCGCGCGGTGTCGAGCTCCTCGCCGTGCCGCGCATAGTCGACCGGATTCGAGCAGAACGCGCAGTGCAGCGGGCAGCGATAGGTCAGCTCGGCCAGCAGCCACAGCGGCGGACCGGGACGCGATGCTCCCTCAGGCGAGCCAGCCGCGTTCGAATGCATGTTTGACAAAGGCATGGACCTCCGCGGCGATTCCTTGTACGTCGTACGCGCCCTGCAGTTCGTCGATCAGCATGTCGAGTGTCCGTGAGCCGTCGCAGCGCCGCAGGATTGCCGCCGCACTGTCGTTCAGCGTGACCATGCCCTCGGGATACAGCAGCACCCAGGCCTGTTGGGCCTCCTCCCATTGCAGGCGCAGCGTCCGATGCAGCGTCGGCATGCCGGTGTGCGGGGATGGCGGGGATGGCGGGGATGGCGGGGATGGCGCGGTCATGGATAGGCCCTCTCGATGGCATCGAGCATCGACCACAGCACGTCGAGCTTGAACTGCAGGATCTCGAGCGCGCGCCGCTGCTCGGCCGGCGTACGGAAATGTTCGAGTGTCACGCGCAGGCCGTGGTCGACATCGCGCTGGGCGAGCGGGATGCGCGAGCGGAAATAGTCCAGCCCGTCGCGCTCGATCCATGGGTAGTGCTCCGGCCAGCCTTCCAGCCGCTGCCGGTGGATCTCCGGGGCGAACATCTCGGTCAGCGACGAGCACACCGCCTCCTGCCACGGCGCGCTGCGCGCGAAATTGACGTAGGCGTCGACGGCGAAGCGCACGCCGGGCAGCACCAGCTCCTGCGACCACAGCGCCTGGCGCGGCAGGCCCACCGCCTCCCCGAGCCGGACCCAGGCTTCGATGCCGCCGGGCTCGCTGTCCGTGCCGTCATGGTCGACGATGCGCTGCACCCACAGCCGGCGTGTCTCGCGGTCCGGGCAGTTGGCGAGAATGGCGGCGTCTTTCTGCGGGATGCGGACCTGGTAGTAAAACCGGTTGGCCACCCAGCCTCGGATCTGTTCCGGCGTGCAGTGCCCCGCCGCCATGCGGCGATGGAATGGGTGATGAATGTGGTAGCCCGACTGCTTCGCGCGCAGCCGCGATTCGAATTCGGCGGGGCTCCACGCGGTGGCCTGCGTCATAGCGCGATCTCCATGCCATCCCAGGCGACCTCGATGCCGCGCGCGCTCAGATGGCGGCGCTGCGGCGACCGTTCGTCGAGAATCGGATTGGTGTTGTTGATATGGATCAGGATCTTGCGCGATGCCGGCAGCGCGTCGAGTACCTCGACCATGCCGCCTGCGCCCGACAGCGCCAGATGGCCCATCTCGGCCGCGGTCTTGTTCGACAGCCCCTGCCGCAGCATCTCGTCGTCGGTCCAGAACGTGCCGTCGACCAGCACGATATCGGCGCCGCGCAGTTCCTCCATCAGCTCGGCTGTCACGTGCCCGAGGCCGGGAGCGTAAAAAACGCGTCTGCCGGTGGCGGTGTCGACGACGCGCAGGCCGATATTGTCGCCACGCTGCGGCGCCTGCCGGTTCGGCGAATACGGTGGTGCCTTGCTGTCGAGCGGCACGGGCGTGATGGTGGCGCGCTGCAGCGGCGCAATGCGCAACGGTTTGCCATCGAGCGGCAGCGGATGCGGATCGAGGCCGCAGTAGTGCGACAGCACGCGCGACAGCGGCAAGGCGTCGGACAGGTCGGCGAGCACCGGCGCGGTCGCATATAGCGGCAGTCGACGACTGTTCTCGCGCAACATCAGCAGCCCGGTGACATGATCGATCTGCGCGTCCATCAGCAGCACGGACGCGATGCCCGTGTCGCGCCGCTGGCGTGCCGGCTGCAATGCCGGCGTGGCGCGGATCTGCGCCAGGATGTCGGGGGATGCGTTGACCAGCAGCCAGTCCAGCCCGTTCTCCGTCAACGCGATCGAAGACTGCGTGCGTGGCATCGCCGAAACCGCGCCGCGACGCACGCCGTCGCAATTGGTGCAGTTGCAGTTCCACTGCGGAAAGCCCCCGCCCGCCGCGGAGCCCAGAACCTTTAACGTCGTCATCGCGGTGCCACGCGCCGTACGCGCCTTGCGTTCGTGTTGCAGTCCCCGCGGACGCGGGGACCATCGGCTGATCCGCTCGACGTCAGCGGTTGGCGATATACATCGTGATCTCGAAGCCGAGGCGAAGATCGGTATAGGCGGGCGTGGTCCAGTTCATGAGGTCTCCTTCGATGTGGTTGCTTGGCACGGACTGTGATTGCCGAGTCGGAACGGGCGGCGGCGCAGTGCCCCGCCCTTCCGCATCGACGATGAGGCAACATCCATGCCCGACACCGCACAGCGGCAAGGCCTTCCCGGCGGTTCCGCAGACCGCGTCTTCCGGCTGCGCACGGCGGACATGCACAGCCTGCACGTGCGCCTCCATGGCCGCGCCGACGGCGTTCCCTGGCTGGTGCTGCATGGCGGCCCGGGCAGCGGCTGTTCGCCGTCGATGGCGGACTGGTTCGATCCGACGCGCCACCTCGCGATCCTCGCCGATCAGCGCGGCGCGGGCCGGTCGCGCCCTGCCGGCACGCTCCGGCGCAACACCACCGGTGCGCTGCTGGCCGATATCGAACGGCTGCGCGCGGTGCTGGGCGTCGAGCGCTGGCATGTGGCCGCCGGCTCAT
>NZ_AMPR02000111.1:0-8897 GCF_000307735.3 Cupriavidus sp. HPC(L)
GCCTACGCCGACGAGCCGGTCCGTTTCGTCGGCGCGGGCCAGCCCGCGGCCGAGCCGGTCCGCTTCTACGACAAGCGCCCTCAGCGCTGATCCCCGACTACCACACCGCTTGCGAACGGAGGGCCGTCATGACGCATTACCTGCATACGTTCCTGTTTGGCATCTATCCCTATATCTGCCTGGTGGTGCTGCTGCTCGGCAGCCTGATCCGCTTCGACCGCGAGCAGTACACGTGGAAGAGCGACACCTCGCAGCTGCTGCGGCATCGCTCGCTGCAGATCGGCAGCAATCTGTTCCACTGGGGCATCCTGGTGGTCGTGATCGGCCATTTCGTCGGCTTTCTGGCGCCGCACTGGCTGGTGTCGCCGTTCCTGTCGGCGTCGGGCCATCAGCTGCTGGCCATGGTCGGCGGCGGCGCGGCCGGTGTGGTCGCCATCATCGGCCTGTCGATCCTGATCTGGCGGCGCCTGTTCGATGCGCGGATCCGCCGCAACAGCCGCGTCTCGGACATCGTGATCGTGCTGATGCTGTGGGTGCAGCTCGCTCTCGGACTGTGGACCGTGGTGCTGTCGATGCGGCATATGGACGGCGTGCTGTTCGAATCGCTGACCAGCTACGTCAAGGGCATCGTGACCTTCGAGCCGGCGGCCGCCGACATGCTGCGCGGCGTGCCGCTGACCTACCAGCTGCATATCCTGCTCGGCTTCACGCTGTTCCTGGTGTCGCCGTTCACGCGGATGATCCATATCTGGAGCGGCATGGGCACGGTCGCCTATCTGGTGCGGCCGTTCCAGCTGGTGCGCCGGCGCTGACGCAGCGCTGATGGAGACATCGTGATGACCGACACCACCATGGCCGCCATCGCCCCGGCCAGCGTCAATGGCGTCGCGATCGGCGCCGAGGCGATCCGCGAGGAGAGCCTGCTGTACCGCGACGATGCCGATGCGATCGCCAGCGCCAGGCGCGCGCTGGCGATCCGCGAACTGCTGCGCCAGCGCGCCGTGGCGCTGGGCATTGCCGATGCCGGGACCGAACTCGACGATGCCGTGGTCGATGCGCTGATCGGGCGCGAGGTCAGCGTGCCGGAGCCGACCGAGTCCGATTGCCGGCGCTATTACGACGGCCATCCGGCGCGCTTCCGGCGCAACGAGATCGTCTACGCCAGCCATATCCTGTTCGCGGTCACCGGCGGCGGCGCGCTCGCGGCGCTCCGGCATCAGGCCGAGCAGACCTTGCGCCGTCTGTTGGCCGAGCCGGAGGCTTTCGAGGCGACCGCGCGCGAGATGTCGAACTGTCCGTCGGCCGGCGTCGGCGGCAGCCTCGGCCAGCTGCTGCGCGGCGACAGCGTGCCGGAGTTCGAGCGGGCCGTGTTCGACGGTGAGGCGATCGGCTTGCTGCCGGGATTGGTCAGGACCCGCTTCGGCTTCCATATCGTGCGGGTCGAACGTCGCGTGCCCGGCGAGGCGGTGCCCTTCGACGAGGCCAGGGCCGAGATCGCGCGTTTCCTCGGCGAGCGCGTGCGGCACAAGGCGATCCAGCAGTACATCGCAATCCTGGCCGCGCAGGCCAGCATCGTCGGCGTGGCGCTCGGCGAGGCCAATGGCCCGCTGGTGCAGTAGCGCCCGATACACCGATCGCGAATCTCCCGAGGAGGGCGACATGAGGAGAGCGACATGAGTTCGACGGCGAATGTGGCGGCGGCCGGTGGCGGCGCCACCAAGGTCACGGCGCAGGCGTGGTCGGTGCTGATCGCCAGCACGGCGGCCTTCATGGTCTGCTTCGTGGTGTGGATGATGTTCGGGGTCATCGGCGTGCCGCTGCGCGACGAGCTGGGCCTGAACAGCACGCAGTTCGGCCTGCTGACCTCGACGCCGGTGCTGACCGGCGCGCTGATGCGCCTGCCGCTGGGCGCATGGACCGACCGCTTCGGCGGCCGCATCGTGATGACGGTGCTGCTGGCGGTTTGCGCGCTGCCGGTGTTCGCGGTCAGCTACGCCACCGCGCTGTGGCAGTTCCTGCTGATCGGGCTGTTCCTCGGATGCGTCGGCGCATCGTTCGCGGTGGGCACGCCCTATGTCGCGCGCTTCTTCCCGGCCGAGAAGCGCGGCTTCGCGATGGGCTTCTTCGGCGCCGGCACGGTCGGCGCGGCGGTGAATCTGTTCGTCACGCCGGCGCTGCAGCAGGCCTACGGCTGGCGCGCGGTGCCGCGCGTCTATGCGGTCGCGCTGCTGGTCACCGCGGTGCTGTTCTGGCTGGCCTCGGCACGGGACCCCGGCGCGGGCAAGCAGGGCGGCTCCTGGACCGAGTCGTTCAAGGTGCTGCGCGACCCCAGGGTCTGGCGGCTGTGCCAGTACTACTCGATCACCTTCGGCGGCTTCACCGCGCTGTCGCTGTGGATCCCGCAGTATCTGCAGGGCCAGTACGGCATGACGCTGGTGGCGGCGGCCGCCTTCGCCGCCGGCTTCTCGCTGCCGGGCTCGGTGCTGCGGGCGGTCGGCGGGCTGCTGGCCGATCGGCTCGGCGCGCACAGCGTCACGTGGTGGGGACTGTGGGTCGCGTGGATCTGCCTGTTCCTGCTGTCGTATCCGCCGACCGATTTCACGATCCACACCGTCGATGGTCCGTGGACGATCGCGCTGCATACGCCGATGGCGGCCTTCGTCGTGCTGACCTTCATGCTGGGCGCGGTGTTCGCCTTCGGCATGGCGTCGACGTTCAAGTATGTCGCCGACGATTTCGCGTCGAACATGGGCGTCGTCACCGGCATCGTCGGGCTGGCCGGCGGGGTCGGCGGCTTCCTGCTGCCGATCCTGTTCGGTGCGCTGCTGGACCTGACGCGGGTGCGCTCGAGCTGCTTCATGCTGCTCTACGGCATCGTCTGGGTGTCGCTGATCCTGATCTACTTCGCCGACGTGCGGCGCACGCCGGTGATCGGTGGTGGGGCTGCAGTGCGGGCCGGCGCGGCCTGACGACGCCATGATGCCAATGAAAAGGGGACGCATTGCGTCCCCTCGATCATCGCGTCGTTCCCGCGAAAGCGGGAATCCAGCGTCTTTGAAAGCCCCTGGGTCCCCGCCTTCGCGGGGACGACAGCATTACAGCCAGTACACCACGACGTAGAGGAACAGCCAGACCACGTCGACGAAGTGCCAGTACCAGGCGGCGCCTTCGAAGGCGAAGTGATGATCGGGCGTGAAATGGCCCTTCAGCACGCGGATCAGCACCACCGTCAGCATGATGGCGCCCATCGTCACGTGGAAGCCGTGGAAGCCCGTCAGCAGGAAGAAGGTCGAGCCGTAGATGCCCGAGGTCAGCTTCAGGTTCAGGTCCGCGTAGGCGTGCATGTATTCATAGACCTGGAAGCCCATGAAGACCGCGCCCAGCAGGATCGTCAGGACCAGGCCCTGCACCACCTGGCTGCGCTTGCCGGCCAGCAGCGCATGGTGCGCCCAGGTCAGCGTGACGCCGGACATCAGCAGCAGCGCCGTGTTGATGGTCGGGATCGGCCACGGCCCCATCGCCTCGTACGGCTCGACCGTGCCGGCCGGACCGGCGTTCGGCCAGACCGCGGCGAAATCGGGCCACAGGATCTTGTTGTTCAGGTCGCCCAGCCACGGCATCGTGTAGACGCGGGCGTAGAACAGCGCGCCGAAGAAGGCGCCGAAGAACATCACCTCGGAGAAGATGAACCAGCCCATCGACCAGCGGTACGAGATGTCGATGCGGCGGCCATACATGCCCCCTTCCGACTCGCCGATCGCGTCGCCGAACCAGCTCTTGAGCACGAACAGGAACCACAGGATGCCCAGCACGCAGACATAGGGCGCCCACGGCTGGCCGTTGACCCACCCTGCCGCGCCGGCGGCGGTCAGCAGCAGGCCCAGGCTTGCCGTGATCGGATGGCGCGACGGGCCCGGTACGAAGTAGTACGGAGCGTTTGCGCGATTCGCACTCATTCTGTTTTCTCCAGCTCAGATCTCTGATTCATCGTTATACGCCGGCTGCCCGAGGGCGGACGACGCTCTGTCTTCTTGTTGCCTGTTCCGCCGGCTATCCGGCTGCCCGCTTGCCCGGCTATCCGCCGACCACCAGGCGGACGATGCCGATCAGCACCACCACCAGGATCACGGCGCCGAGCAGGCCGGCGACGATCACATGGATCGGGTTCAGGTTGGCCATGTCGCGATCGTGTTCCGCGCCCTTGCGCAGGCCGATGAACGACCAGAACACCGCGCGCAACGTCTGCCAGAACGACATCTTGCGTTTGACCGCGTCCTTCAGTTCGTCCATGGCAGCCCTCCTCCTTTACTGCGTCAGCTGCCGGCGCTGGCCGGCGGCTGGTCGAGATGGCCCTGCGGCGCCGGCGCCAGCGGCGTGCCGATCTCGAAGAATGTGTACGACAAGGTGATGTTCTCGACGTCCTTGGGCAGATCCGGGTCGATCACGAACACCACCGGCATCTCGCGCGATTCCTTGGCCTTCAGCGTCTGCTGCTGGAAGCAGAAGCACTCGAGCTTCTTGAAATACTGGGTGGCCTGCTTCGGCGCGTAGCTCGGAATCGCCTGCGCCGAGATATCCCGGGTCTGGCCGTTGGCGACCTCGTAGACGATCGTCGCCATCTCGCCCGGGTGGACCTGCATGCTGGTCTTGACCGGGCGGAACGCGAACGGGCCGCGAGCGTTGGAATCGAACTCGACCGTGATCGTGCGGCTGGTGTCGACCTGCGTGTTCTGGCTGACCTTGCCGGCGCTGGCGCCGTAGAGCTCTCGCGTGGTGACGACGTTGATGCCGGTGATCTCGCAGATCTTCTTGTACAGCGGCACCAGCGCATAGCCGAAGGCGAACATCACGGCGACGATCACCAGAAGCCGCAGCATCATGCCGCGGTTGTAGCGCTTGTCCTCGACGTCGCCGGTCGAAACCGGCTGCTTCGTGCTCATCTCTGTACCTTGCAGCGGGACTCAGCCAATTCAGCCAAGCCAGGTCATCTTGGCGAAGAAACCCAAAAAGAAGACCAGCACGATCGACAGCAGGATCAGGCCGAGACGGCGATTGGCGGCCTTGCGGTCGGTCTGCGATGGGCTTTCGTTTGGATGCTGCATCGAATTCTCGGATTAGGGGGTGGCCGTCGCGGGCCGGGGCGGCAGGGCGGGCGGAGCGCGGACCCTGCGGCCCGCCGCCCCGCCTTGCCGGATGCCGTTACCGGACCTGCGGCGGCACCTCGAAGGTGTGGAACGGCGCCGGCGAGGGCACGGTCCACTCCAGGCCTTCGGCGCCTTCCCAGGGCTTGTCGGCGGCCACTTCGCCTCCGCGGTACGACGGCAGCACCACGAAGAAGAAGAAATACACCTGCATCAGGCCGAAGCCCAGCGCGCCCAGCGACGAGATCGCGTTGAAGTCCGCGAACTGGATCGCGTAGTCCGCATAGCGGCGCGGCATGCCCGCCAGCCCGAGGAAGTGCATCGGGAAGAAGGCGATGTTGAAGAAGATGATCGAACCCCAGAAGTGCACCTTGCCGCGGGTCTCGTTGTACATGAACCCGCTCCACTTCGGACCCCAGTAGTAGAAGCCCGCGAACAGCGCGAACAGCGAGCCCGCCACCAGCACATAGTGGAAGTGCGCCACGATGAAGTAGGTGTCCTGGATCTGGATGTCGATCGGTGCCACCGCCGGGATCAGGCCGGTGAAGCCGCCGATGGTGAACACGAAGATGAAGCCGATCGCGAACAGCATCGGGGTCTCGAAGGTCATCGAGCCCTTCCACATGGTGGCGATCCAGTTGAAGATCTTCACGGCCGTCGGCACCGCGATCAGCATCGTCGCGTACATGAAGAACAGCTGGCCGGTCACCGGCATGCCGGTGGTGAACATGTGGTGCGCCCAGACGATGAACGACAGGATCGCGATCGAGGCGGTCGCGTAGACCATCGAGCTGTAGCCGAACAGGCGCTTGCGCGAGAAGGCCGGCACCACCTGCGAGATGATCCCGAATGCCGGCAGGATCATGATGTAGACCTCGGGGTGGCCGAAGAACCAGAAGATATGCTGGTACATCACCGGGTCGCCGCCGCCGGCCGCCGAGAAGAAGCTGGTGCCGAAGTGGCGGTCGGTCAGGACCATCGTGATCGCGCCCGCCAGCACCGGCATCACGGCGATCAGCAGGTAGGCGGTGATCAGCCAGGTCCAGCAGAACATCGGCATCTTCATCAGCGTCATGCCCGGCGCGCGCATGTTCAGGATCGTGACGATGATGTTGATCGAGCCCATGATCGACGACGCGCCCATGATGTGCATCGCGAAGATCGCCATGTCCATGCCCGGGCCCATCTGCACCGACAGCGGCGCGTACAGCGTCCAGCCCGCGGCGGTGGCGCCGCCCGGCACGAAGAACGACAGCGCCAGCAGCAGGGCGGCGGGCGGCATCAGCCAGAAGCTGAAGTTGTTCATCCGCGCGAACGCCATGTCGGAGGCGCCGATCTGCAGCGGGATCATCCAGTTCGCGAAGCCCACGAAGGCCGGCATGATCGCGCCGAACACCATCACCAGGCCGTGCATCGTGGTGAACTGGTTGAACAGCTCGGGGCGGAAAAACTGCAGGCCCGGCTCGAACAGCTCCAGCCGGATCAGCAGCGCCAGCACGCCGCCCGAGATCAGCATCGTGAAGGAGAACAGCAGGTACAGCGTGCCGATGTCCTTGTGGTTGGTGGCAAACAGCCAGCGGCGCCAGCCATGCGGATGATCGTGATGTTCGTCATGCGCGTGGTCGTGCGGATGGGCGAGTGCGTCCGGGGTAGCAGTACTCATCGCGAAAACTCCTGAAATCCTGTTCTAACGTCCACGCGTTCAGCTCGCGGCGCCCTGGGCGCCCGCGCTGGCTTGCTCGGCGGCGGGCTTGGCGTCCGCCGGTGCGCCCTGCGCCGACTTGGCGCCGCCGCCCTCGGGGAACTTGCCCGCGCGTGCATTGACGAAGTCGGCCGGCTGGATGACCTCGCCGGTCTTGTTGCTCCAGACGTTGCGGGTGTAGGTCATCACCGCGGCAAGCTCGGTGTCGGACAGCTGCTTCCACGACGGCATGCCGCCCTTGCCCTCGAGCAGGATGTGCATCTGGTCGGCCTGCGGGCCGTTGACCACCTTGGAGCCGTCCAGCGCCGGGAAGGCGCCGGCGCCCTTGCCGTTGGGCTGGTGGCAGACCGCGCAGTTGGCGGCGTAGACCTTCTCGCCGCGGACCTTCAGCTCGTCCAGGGTCCAGGTCTTGTTGGGATCGTCGGCCGCGGCGGCCATCGCCTTCTTCTTCTCGTCGACCCACTTGGTGTACTCGGCGTCGGTCACCACGCGCACGACGATCGGCATGAAGGCGTGTTCCTTGCCGCACAGCTCGGCGCACTGGCCGCGGTAGACGCCGGTCTTCTCGGCGCGGAACCAGGTGTCGCGCACGAAGCCGGGAATCGCGTCCTGCTTGACGCCGAAGGCCGGGATCATCCAGGCGTGGATCACGTCGTTGGCGGTCGTGACGATGCGGATCTTCTTGTTGACCGGCACCACCATCTCGTTGTCCACCTCCATCAGGTAGGTGTTCGACTTGGGCGCCTCGTTATTGATCTGCTCGCGCGGGGTGGTCAGCGTCGACACGAAGGAGATGCCTTCGCCCTCGCCCTTCAGGTAGTCGTAGCCCCACTTCCACTGGTAGCCGGTGGCCTTGATGGTGATGTCGGAGTTGGTGGTGTCCTTCATCGCGACCACGGTCTTGGTCGCCGGCAGCGCCATGCCGATCACGATCAGGAACGGGATGATGGTCCAGACGACTTCGACCGTGATGCTTTCGTGGAAGGAGGCGGGCTTGGAGCCCTTGGCCTTGCGGTGCGTGAAGATGGAATAGAACATCACGCTGAACACCGCGATGAAGATCACCGTGCAGATGATCAGCATCATCCAGTTCAGCCAGTGAATCTGCTCGGCGATCTTGGTGACCGGCTCGGTCAGGTTCAGCTGGCGCACGGCGGGACCGCCCGGCATGTCTTCGACAGCGAGGGCTGCCTGGCTGGCGAGCAGGGACGCGCCTGCCAGACACGCTGCGGATGCCTTCTTCCACATTTTCATTTGTTGTCTCTACCCAAATTACAGATTCGAATCTGCCCCTCGCTCCCAGCGGTGCCGCCTCTTTTTACAGGGCATGCAAGGCTGAAACGAGTTCCTGCGCGAACTTTCGTCGCTTGTACGGGTCCAGAAAACACCCCACCTGCACAGCGTGCGTGCCACAGCGCACCACCACCAGCGCCGGGAACGATTCGCCCAGTTCGACCCGCACCCAGTGCGGGTTGAATTCCTCGCGGGTCACCTCACCGGCGCTGGCCTTTTCGACCACCAACCTGCCCTCGCTGAGCGTGACGCGCTCGTAGTCTGTCGCGTGCTGTGCGTAGGCGAGCAGCGCCACGCCGAGCCCGGCCAGCTCGAGCCCCGCAAAGGGCAGCACGAGCCAGGCTCCTCGCCACGCGAAGAACAGGGCGATGGCAAGGGAAATACTGACGATGGAGAGGTAAAACCAGCCGACCTGGCGTGGAGACAGCGAACAATTCCGCTTCATCAGCCAGTCGTTGTTCGGCACGGCATGGGCTCCGTTAGGACAATCACCGGGCCCGTCACGCGCCGTCTGGAGTGCGATACCGAGTTCCTGCATCGCCAACCACTCTGCATCGCTGCATCGGTTGCACGCCTGGAATTCTGCCGGCTTCACCGCACTGCTGCACTGCTTCGGTGCTAAAACGCCGATCTTCTGTGCCAGGGGACCACTGCGACAAACTGGCGCATTATAGGGCGCTTCGTCAACCGTAACAAGCCAAGCCCGGCGCGGCACGGCGCCCGCGCCACAGCGCGCCGATGCACAGCGGCAGTGCAGCGAG
>NZ_AMPR02000110.1:0-8908 GCF_000307735.3 Cupriavidus sp. HPC(L)
CCGCGCCACGGGCGGCCGGGCTGCGGATCACGTGGCCTGCCCGCGCTGCGGCAGCGCAGACACGGAGCCGCTGTCGCAGTTCGGCTCGACCGCCTGCAAGGCGCTGTACCGCTGCCGCGCCTGCCGCGAACCGTTCGACTACTTCAAACCGTACTAGCCACTGGACCCAGGCGGGCCGTCCCGCTTGCGCCGCGGCCCACTGTCCCTCGCCGCCATGACCCCTCAGTTCCATCCGCTGCGCGTGGCGCAGGTCCGCCCCGAAACCGCCGACACCGTGTCGGTCGCCTTCGAGGTCCCGCCCGAACTGCGCGACGCCTACCGCTTCAAGCAGGGCCAGTTCCTGACGCTGCGCACGTCGATCGACGGCGAGCAGGTGCGGCGCTCGTACTCGATCTGCTGCGGCGTACAAGACTACGACGAACGCGGCGAGCTACGCGTCGCGGTCAAGCGGGTCGACGACGGGCTGTTCTCGAACTTCCTGCACGACGCGGTGGTGCCGGGCCACACGATCGACGTGATGACGCCGGACGGCCGCTTCCATGTCCCGCTCGACCCCGACGCGGCGCGCCACTACGTGGCCTTCGCCGCCGGCAGCGGCATCACGCCGGTGATGTCGCTGATCCGCACGACGCTGGCGGTCGAGCCGAACAGCCGCTTCACGCTGGTCTACGGCAACCGCAATGTCGACAGCATCATCTTCGCCGAGGCACTGGACGACCTGAAGAACCAGTATCTGTCGCGCCTGACGCTGTACCACGTGCTGTCGCGCCAGCCGCAGGAGGTCGACCTGCTGCACGGCCGGCTGGACCGCGCGCGAGTGCAGGCCTTCCTCGAGACGCTGATCCCGGTCGAAGACATCGACGCGGCCTTCGTCTGCGGACCGGCCTCGATGATCGACGACGTCGAGGCCGCGCTGAAGGAAGGCGGCCTGGACCCGCACAAGATCCACGCCGAGCGCTTCGGCGTGCCGCTGGCCCAGCCGCGCCGCCAGCCCGTCAAGGTGACCACCGACGAGGCCGGCACCGCGCAGCTGGTGGTGGTGCTCGACGGCAAGCAGCACGCGATGCGCATCCCGCTGCAGGACGCCAACGTGCTGGACACCGCGCTGGCAGCCGGTCTGGACCTGCCCTATGCCTGCAAGGGCGGGGTCTGCTGCACCTGCCGCGCCAAGGTGCTGGAGGGCAAGGTCGAGATGGAGAAGAACTACACGCTCGAGCCGTGGGAGATGGACAAGGGCTTCGTGCTGACCTGCCAGGCACGGCCGCTGACCGAGCGCGTGGTGGTCAGCTACGACGAGCGATAGGCCGATCGCGATGGCGTCCGGTTGGCGCCGCGCTGCGCGCGAGCGCACGCACCGCCGCCGTCCCCCAGCGATGCATGGTTAAAATGGCCGCTGCCTGAAATCGGACATTCGATCGGACACCCGACCGGACGGCCGCGCGCCGCTGGCCCGGATACCGCGCCAGTCCTGGCCGCCGGGCAGGCGCGGTGCTGTTGAGCCGTCTTCTCCATATACAATCACGGCCATGCAATACATCCACGTCGTCAACGGTGACATGGCGGGCAACACGCTGCGCCAGGCGCTGGCGCAAGCCGCCCGTCCGGACCCCGTCGTCGTGCTGCGCGACGACCTGGCCGTCGGCCCGATCGCCGACGTGGACAGCAGCGGCCTGATCCGCTCCGGCTTCTGGCAGCGCGTGGCCCCGCACAGCGAGATCGACTTCGCCGCCGAGATGCGCCAGGCGCTGGACCAGCTGCAGGGCCTGCGCCAGAGCGAGCCCGAGGTCGCGATCTGGCACGGCCAGAGCGCCTCCGACCAGCTGATGCTGCGCCGGGTCGTGTTCCACCTGTACCAGAGCCCGCAGCGGATCAACGAGGTCGCGATGGACAGCCGCGAGCTCGACGGCACCACCCAGGGCAATCTGACCGCGATCGGCATGTATCCGGCCGCCCGGCTGGCGCGCCGCTTCTCCACCATCGCGCCGGTCTCGGTGCTGCGCCTGGGCCGGCTCGGCTACGAGTGGCAGCAGAACGTCAAGGAAAACGCCGACGTGCGGCTGTGGAAGGGCAATACGCTGGTGCCCGCCGCCTACCACACGGTCGACGAGGTGATCCTGGAGCGTGCACCGCTCGAATGGACGCCCGCGGCGCAGGTGGTCGGCAGCGTGATGGGCGCGATCGAAGGGCTGCTGGCCAGCGACTGGTTCGTGTTCTGGCGCTGCCGCGAACTGATCGGCGCCGGCCAGATGGTGCTGCGGGGCAATGCCGATTCGCTGCAAAGCTGCGAGCTGCGGCGCAATCTGACGGCCGATTCCTGATGGCCCGTACCAAGGCGCCCGACTTCGAGGCCCAACGCGAACAGATCCTCGAGCTGGCCGCGGCGGCGTTTGCCGCCAGCAGCTATCCGAGCACGTCGATGGCCGACCTCGCCGCGGCCTGCGGCACCTCGAAGGCGCGGCTGTACCACTACTACGAGAGCAAGGAAGCGATCCTGTTCGACCTGCTCGACCGCTACACGCGCCGGCTGATGCTGATCGTCACCGAGGTCGAGGCCGAGGCCGAGCGCCAGGGCCACAGCGAGCGCGACAGCTTCGCCAACCTGATCCGCGCCTTCCTCGCCGAGTACGAGACCTCGCAGACGCGGCATATCGCGCTGATCAACGACGTCAAGTTCCTCGCGCCCGAGCAGCGCGACATCATCCTGAAGCGCGAGCGCGATGTGGTCGCGGCGTTCTCGCGCCAGTTGCGGCGCGCCTATCCGGAGCGGGTCACGCGCGAGAACCAGACCGCGCTGACGATGACGGTGTTCGGCATGATCAACTGGACCTTCACCTGGCTCAAGCCGGGCGGCAAGCTGTCCTATGCGGACTTCGCCGAGATGGTGATCGAGCTGCTGGCGGGCGGGCTGCCCGGACACGGGCGCGCCTGACATCGCGACATTGCCGCGATAGAATGCCACCTGCGCCGGGGACGACCCCGCGCCGCCGCGGAAAGCCTTCGAAACACGTTCGAACACCTTCGAATCCCTTCCATCCAGCGGCGCCCGACCAACCGGGGACGGCCCCGATGCCTCGACACCATCGCAGCCCATCATGCCCTGGATCTACGTTCTGCTCGCCGGCCTCACCGAAATCGCCTGGGCCACCGGCCTCAAATACTCCGAAGGTTTCTCCCGCCTGTGGCCATCGGCCTTCACCATCGTGACGATGGTGGTCAGTTTCTGGCTGCTGTCGCTCGCCATGCGCGCACTGCCGCTCGGCACCGCCTATGCGGTCTGGACCGGCATCGGCGCGGTCGGCTCGTTCGCGGTCGGCATCCTGCTGTTCGGCGAATCGGCCAGCTTCTGGCGGCTGTTCAGCGCCGGCCTGGTGCTGGCCGGCATCGTCGGCCTCAAGCTGTCGTCGTAACCAGGGCCGCAACCGGGGCGGCGGCGCGCGGCGCCCCGGTGCCGGATCACCACCGGATCACGACCACTCGGCCTCCTCCCGCCGGCGCCGCTGCTCGCGGTCCTGCCTGAACATCTCCTCGAGCTCGTCGCGCGCCTGCCGCGCCAGCGACACCATCGTCTTCTGATCGGTGTAGTGCGGGTAGAAGCGGTCGATCGCGGCGATGTTGTGGCGGCGGAATTTCATCGCCGCCGCGCGGGCCTCGGCCGGGTCCAGCCCCAGGCCTTCGAGCACGCGCCGGCCCAGCATCAACGAGCCCTCGAACATCTCGCGCTCGAACAGTTCGACGCCGCGGTCCTTCAGCAGGTAGACGTGCGACACATGGCGGGCGCGCGCGTAGATCCGCAGATGCGGAAAGCGCTGACGCACGCGGTCGATCAGCGCCAGGCTCTCGTCCATGCCGTCGACGGCGACCACCAGAATCTTCGCCTTCGCCGCGCCCGCGGCTTCGAGCAGGTCCATCCGCGTGGCATCGCCATAGAAGACCTTGAAGCCGAACTGGCGCAGGAAATCGATCTGATCGGGGTCGTGGTCGAGCACCGTCACGCCGATGCCCTGCGCATACAGCAGGCGGCCGACAATCTGGCCGAAGCGGCCGAAGCCGGCGATCAGCACCGGGTTGTCCTGCGGCTCGATGGTGTCGTCCGCCCGCTGGCGCAGCTTGCCGGCCCGTGGCGCGACGATCTGGTCGTAGGCCAGCAGCAGCAACGGCGTGGTCACCATCGATAGCGCCACCACCAGCACCAGCAGCGCGGCGATGTCCGCCGGCAGCAGCCCGGCCGCGCGCGCCACGCCGAACACGACGAAGGCGAACTCGCCGGCCTGCGAGATCAGCAGCGCGAACAGCAGCCGCTGGCCGCGCGCGATCTCGAAGCGCGGCGCCAGCAGCCGCAGCACCAGCACCTTGGCGCCGACCACGGCGGCGACCAGCCCCAGCACCTGCCACGGCTGCTGCGCCATCACGCCGAAGTCGATCGACATGCCGACCGCCATGAAGAACAGCCCCAGCAGCAAGCCCTTGAACGGCTCGATGTCGGCCTCGAGCGCGTGGCGGTATTCCGAATCGGCCAGCAGCACGCCGGCGAGAAAGGTGCCGAGCGCCATCGACATGCCGACCGCTTCCATCATCGCGGCGATGCCGACCACCAGCAGCAGCGCGAACGCGGTGAACATCTCGCGCATGCCGGTGCGGGCGATGAAGCGCAGCGCCGGACGGACCAGATAGCGGCCGCCGACCACCACCGCGGCGATCACCGCCACCGCCTTGACGGCACCGATCCAGGCCTGGCCGTCGGCGGGCTGGGGGCCGTCCAGCGTCAGCATCGGCAGCAGCGCGATCATCGGGATCGCGGCGATGTCCTGGAACAGCAGAATGCCGAAGCTTGCCTTGCCGGCCGGCGTGGCGAACAGATTGCGCTCGCCGAGCGTCGCCAGCGCGATCGCGGTCGACGACAGCGCCAGCCCGAGGCCGGCTACCAGCGCGACCTGCCAGCTGGCGCCGAAGGCCGCGGCCAGCGCGCCGATCAGCAGCGCGCAGCCGGCCATCTGCAGCGCGCCATAGCCGAAGATGGTCTGGCGCAGCGCCCACAGCTTGCTGGGCGCCAGCTCCAGGCCGATCACGAACAGCATCAGCACGACGCCGAATTCGGAAAAGCTCAGGATCGATTCGACGTCGGTGACCACCCGCAGCGCCCACGGCCCGATCGCCGCGCCCGCGAGCAGATAGCCAAGCACCGCGCCCAGCCCGAAACGGCGCGCCAGCGGCACGGCGACCACCGCGGCGACCAGAAACACCAGCACCACGCGCAACGCATCATGCGGATTCATGCGAGCTCCAGCCTGGCGGCGGTGCTCGCCGAGTTTGCCGCGTTTGCCGCGTTTGCCGAATCGCCGGCGCCGCCATGGCCGAGCGCGGCCATGACCTCCGCGATCACGCGCTGCACGCCGGACTTGTCCAGCCGGTACGCGTCGTGAATCGCGATCGGGGCGCGCCACGTCATGCCGCATTCCAGCGCCATCTGCTCCAGCGGCAACAGGAACGAGGCCAGCGGATGCCGATGCACGCCTTCCGGTGAATAGCCCTCGTCGGTCCCACGCGTGCTGGCCACCACCAGGCAGGACTTGCCGCGCAGCGCGGTGCCGCCCGGGCCGTGGGCCCAGCCGCGTTCGAGCACCTCGTCCATCCACAGCTTCAGCAGCGGCGGGACGCTGAACCAGAACATCGGAAATTGCAGCACCACGGTGTCGGCGCACGACAGCGCGCGCTGCTCGGCGACCACATCGATGTCGTAATCGGGATAACGCGCGTAGAGATCCCGTACGTCGACATCGGGTAGCGCGGCGAGCGCGTCGGCCAGCGGCCGGTTCACATGCGAGCGGCGGGCGCGCGCATTGGCATAGATCACAACGATGGGTCGGGCGGGCATGATGTGAAGCAGACCTTACTTATACCGAGGCGGCCGCGTCGCGTAGAACGCTGCAGCACGCTGCGGCGTTGCAACATTTCCACACCACGCGGCTGCTGGATCGGCAAGCAAGTGATTGATTTTTAATGGATTCCGAGAATACAAGCGGGGCAAGGGCGCGCTCTGCGATGCACCATGCTTACGTCAAACTGACAAATGCACTACAATACTTTTCGCGTTGCAGCAAGATAGGATTTGCCCCATCCATTAGGAAATCGCATTCGGATGGTCTACTTTGACAAGTCTGCTTGCCGCGATGTGACGTTTATACCCTGAATCGCCCAAGGAACAGAAAGTGAATCCGCTCGAACTGAGCAAGGCCGTCGGTGCCCTGACCGACGAAGATCTTCGCAAAGCAGCCGCTGCCTCGCAGGCCGCCCAGCGTCCGACCATTCTGGTGCGCGAACTGGCAGCCCAGCATCGCTCGCGCCTGCTGAAGCATTTTCTCGCGCTCGGCGAGGAGGATCGCCTGCTCCGCTTCGGCCAGTCGGTGGGCGACCATGTGATCGAGGCCTATGTCGACAGCATCGACTTCGACCACGACACGGTGTTCGGCGTCTACGACGAACATATCGAGCTGGTCGGCGTCGGCCACTTCGCCAATCTGCGCGACAACGCCCAGGGCCGCGTGGCCGAGTTCGGCGTGTCGGTGTCGCAGAGCGCGCGCGGGCGCGGCATCGGCAGCGCGCTGTTCGAGCGCGCCGCGATCCACGGCCGCAACACGAATGTGCGCACGCTGTACATGCACTGCCTGTCGCGCAACGCCGCGATGATGCATATCGCCAAGAAGGCCGGCATGAAGGTCCAGTACGCGTACGGCGAGGCCGATGCCTATCTGGAACTGCCGCCGGCGGACACCGTCAGCCGCCTGACCGAGGCGATCGACGAACAGGTCGCGGACCTGGACTATGTGGTGCGCCGCAATCTGCGCGACGCACGGCGCTTCGGCCAGCGCTTCTGGCGCTCGATCATGCCGCAGAAGAGCACGGCCTGATTGGCATCGACATCGGTCCACAGCAAAACGGCGCGCCGACTGGCGCGCCGTTTTTCGTTGGGCCCCTGCTCCGGGCCCAAGGCTCAGCCGCCGATCACCGGCAGCGCCGTGGTGTCCTTGATCGATTCGAGCGCGAAGCTCGAACGCACGTCGATCACCGCCGGATGGGCCAGCAGCTGGTCCTTCATGAAGCGGGCAAAGTGGTCCATGTCCTCGACGTAGACCTTCAGCAGCAGGTCCATCTCGCCGGTCATCGCATGGCAGGCGGCGACCTCGGGCCAGATCGCGATGGCCGCGCGGAACAGGTCCAGCGGGGCCTTGCCCTTGGGCGCCCCACCGTGCTTCTCCAGGCGGACGTTGATATAGGCCAGCAGGCCCAGCCCGATCTTGCCCGGCTCCAGCAGCGCCGCGTACTGCCGGATCACGCCGATTTCCTCGAGCCGACGGATGCGCCGCAGGCACGGGCTCGGCGACAGGCTGACGCGCTCCGCGACTTCGAGATTGGTCAACCGCCCGTTGGTCTGCAGCACCTCGAGTATCTTGCGGTCGATCTTGTCCAGCTCCACCTTGCTCACGATATTGTTGCTCCGCAATAAGACAGTCAGCAATTTTTTTGCGCAAATTTAGCAAGACAGGCACAAGGTTGCAATTTATTGTGCGTTGACGTGTCGTATCGCGGCGCCAACGGCAAAGACAAAGCGCGCGGCCCTTCCGGACCGCGCGCTTTTCCATTGCCTATTGCCGCTGTATCGGCCTCACCGCGTTGCCGCGGGACGCCGGGCAGTCACCGCTCAACCGCCCTCGGTCGACGGCACCGCCGGGTTGTTCGGCTGCGTCGGCGGCGTGCCGGTGTTGCCCGGGGCGCCCGGGGTGCCCGGCTGACCCTTGATGCCGTGGTGGTGGCGCTGCATCCGCTCCATCCGCTGCATATGGACCTGGCGCATGCCGGCGCCGATTTCGTCGCGCGTCAGCTTGCCGTCCTTGTTGGCATCGAGACGGTCGTAATGGCCCGCCATGCGCGGCATGCCGGCCTCGGCTTCCTGCTTGCTCAGTGCGCCGTCGCCGTCCTTGTCGGCGGCCTTGAAGCGCGCGTCGAAGCGCTCGCGCATCTGCTGGCGGTGCTGCGCGTGCTGGGCCTTGTGGTAGGCGCGCATTTCATCCTTGTCGATCTTGCCGTCCTTGTTGGCATCGACGCGGGCGAACATCGCGTCGGCCTCGGCCTTCGAGATGGCGCCGTCGCGGTCGGTATCGGCCGCGCGCAGCGACATGCCGCCGTGATGGCCGTGGTGGCCGTGGTGGCGATGCTGACGGTGGTGATGGCCGTCGGCACGGTGACCCTTGTGTGCCGGCCCGGCTTCGGCCGCGGAGGCCGCGGCTTGCGGCACGCCCTGGGTGGCGGGGGCCTGCGCCTGGGTCTGCGCGATCGCGCTGCCGCCGATCGCCAGGAACACCGCCGAAGCGGCCAGCAACTGGTGAACAGGGCGCGGCTTGATGGTGTTTCGTGACATGTCTGTTTTCCTTGTTTCGGTCGACTGGTCGGATTGACCATGTACCGATTAGAACGCAGACGATGGCGGGAAGTTGGCCGGATTAATAGGATGTTACGCGGCTCACAGAATCGGCCCGGGGCTGTAAACGGCCGCAATACCGGAGCAATACAGCGCGGTACGAACGCGATACGGAAGCACGGGATACCGCTTCTTCGCGTCGTTCTTCGCCCGTTCAGCCCTTGGACATCATCGCCGCGTCGTCGCCCTGGTTCATGCCGGGATTCATACCGGGATTCATGCCGGGATTTATGCCCGGATTCACCGCGGGGTTCATGCCCGGATTGATGCCGGGGTTGGTGCCGGGATTCACCTGCGGCGGCGGGACCTGCCCCGCCATGCCGGGATTCGGCGCCATTGCGGGCGGCGGCTGATACGCCGGCGGAGCGGCTGCGGCAGGTGGGGCGGGAGGTGGAGCGGAAGGTGCGGCGGGCACGGGCTGCGTGGCCGGCGTCG